>JBQCEI010000585.1:0-6612 GCA_051960375.1 Aureliella sp.
CGAAACGGCGATTAAGTACGTCGCCCGCTTCACCGAAGAAGCCGTCGAAGCCCCAGCCCGCGCCGCCAACAAGTCCACCAGCAGCTCCCGCAAGTAGCCTTTCTCTCATCGCTCGTTCCCAGGCTCCGCCTGGGAACGCACGGTCTTGGAGGCTCTGCCTCCTGCCGCACCCGCCGAGAAGCTTGGCCGGTGCGGCTGCCCGGCGAGGCGGAGCCTCGAAGACAGTGCGTTCCCGGGCAGAGCCCGGGAACGAGGAACCATCACCGGCGCGTGTGGGGTTTGAGGGCGACGCGGAGGTCGCAGACGTTGGTGCCGGTCGGGCCCGACTCGATCAGGCAGCCGAGCTGTTCCAGCAGCGTGTACGCGTCGGCGCGACGAGCGTAGTCGCGCGGGTCGAGCTGGCGCGCTCTGAGCTGCTCGCAGATGCTCGGGTCGAACCAAGCTCCCGCCGCGGGCGTCGGGCCGTCTTCGCCGTCGGTGCCCGCCGACAAGAACACCAGCGGCTGCGGAAATTTTTCTAAGTCGCTCGGCCAGCCGCGTCGCTGGAGCTCGATGAGACTCAGCAGGACCAGTTGCTGATTGCGACCGCCGCGCCCGCACTGCTCGACAGCGGGCAGCTTCACCGTCGGTTCGCCGCCGCTGATCCAACAATCGACCTGCGGCTCGAGAGCGAGCTTTTCCATCACATTGGCCGCCGAAACCGACAACTGCGATACGTCTCCTTCGAGGCCGCGAGCCGACTGCATGATATAGCGGTAGCCCAGCTCGACGGCCTGCACCCCGGCTGCATCGACGGCGGTAGCGTTGTTGGCCAGGATGATGTTGCTGACCGGCGCCGCTGCCGCGACATCTTTCTTGAGCGCAGGCTGCGTTTTTGCCCGCTGCTGAAGATTGGCGACGAGGTTGTGAAGATCGCGATCGCCGAGCAGATTCAGTTCGTCGAGCACGCGCAGCGCTTCGCTGGGCGACGCGGCCGCTTCGCGCACCGTCGGCCCCGAGGCGATCGTCTCGAGCGGATCGCCGGGCACGTCGGAGATGATCAGGCTGATCAAGTGCCGAGCGCGGCAAGCACCGGCTAGTCCGCCTCCTTTGACGCGGCTCAGCGCTCGCCGAACGGTGTTCAGTTGCTCGATGTTGCCACCGGCCGCAGCTACCTTGCGAGCCACTTGCTGCTTGTCGAGCAGCGAAATGCCCTCCACCGGCGCGGCTAGCAGCGCCGATCCGCCGCCCGAGAGCAGCACGATGCACAGATCATCGGCGCGACACTGGCCGACCAGTCGCAGGATCTCGGCCGTGCCGGCAACCGCCTGCTCGGTCGGCTCGTTCACGCCGACCGGCCGCGCGGCGTGCAAGTGAATCGGGCCCGCGCTGCCGGGTCGAAAGCTTCGCTCCGGCGCGTTGATCCAGCCGACGACTTCGATCGAACGGCCTAGGCTCTGCAAGCTGTGCTGGTAGAACGCGGCGGCCATCGCAGCCGATGCTTTGCCCGCTCCTACCACGACGATGCGGCGCACGCCGCCCAGGTCGAACGCTTCATCGGCGACTTGCAGGTGGCCGTCGGCGATCTGCACTTCGTCGGCGAACAAACGATCCGGGGTCACCGCGACCACGCCAGCCCACCAGATGCTGAGCGCATCGCCGAGCCCCGGCGGGCCCTTGGCCGCCAGTTCTGCTAAGCGGAGTGGCAACGCAGTCGAACGCATGATGGAAATCCAACGCAGGTTTAAAAACACAGAGGCACGGAGGGCACTGAGCAAGATGCGGGCTCAGCATCTTAAGCGGGCCGCTATCATAGGCCCGGCTACCACAGCGGTCCATCGGCTTTCTTCAATGAACCACCAAGACACAAAGACACGAAGATCAAGGCAGCAATCGGAAAAATATTGGCATGGCTTGCTTGAGCCTCGAAGTGCTACTATCCCCCGCTAGATCTCGGTCGTACAGGGATGGCATCGATGAGGCAACTGGAATCCACACTTTTCGCACGCATCGCGCGGTATGTCAGTGCCGCGGGGCTGCTGCTCGTCTTGCTGGTGCACTGTCGCGTTGAATCGGAAGTGCATGGGCAAGACCTTTCGTGGGTCCGTGGAGCCATCGAGCGCAGCAAGCAACAGCCGCGCGACAGCGTCCCGCTCTGGCAATACGATCCGCGCGTTGCCGCCGGCAGCGGCGATGCCAGCTTGCGCGCGCTGGCCTGCGCGAGCCCTGACCGCGTGTGGGCCGTCGGCGATCGCGGACTGATCCTGGCCAGCCACGACGGCGGCCGCAGCTGGAATCCGCAATTCTCCGGCACGAGTTTGAATCTCTATGCCGTCGCTTTCCTCGACGAACAGCACGGCTTTGCAGTGGGCGGCACGATTCAGCCGATGTCGCGAATGAGCCTCGGCGTCGTGCTGGCCACCGACGATGCCGGCCTGCATTGGCGATCGGCCAGCACCGAGCCGCTGGCTCGCATGACAGGTCTAGCGATCGCCGAGCGCGGCGTGCTGCGAGCCTGGGGTGATTATTCGCCAGCGCATGGCAGCGCGATACTCGAGAGCTACGACCAAGGCCAAACATGGCAGCCGGTTCCATGGACGCAAGGCCACGTGCAAGCGGTGGCTCGGCAAGCGGGCGGTGCGCAGTTGGCAATCGACCGCGCGGGCCGCGTCTTGCATGTGCCCGCCAAGCCCAATCAAATGCCCAGCCAGCTCGCCCCTCCGACCACGCTCGTCGCCGCCTTGATGCACACGGGTTCGCAGTGGCTTGCCGTCGGCGACAGCGGCACGCTGGCATCGAGCCGCGACGGAGCACAGTGGATCGATCGGCCGCTGCCTCTCTCGACGATCGCTCGACAAAATCTCGATCTGCGGTGCATCGCCCAGGTCGACCAGCATGTGTGGTCGGCCGGCTCGCCTGGCAGCGTGCTTCTGCACAGCGAAGATCGCGGCCAGACCTGGCAACTGCAACCGACCGATCAAACTTGGCCGATCAATGCGATTCAGTTCTTCGATGCTTATCGTGGCTGGGCAGTGACCGACGCGGGCTCCATTCTGGCGACCCGCGACGGCGGCAAGACATGGTTCCTGCAGCGTCAGCCGCTGAAGCGGTTGGGTCTGCAAGGATTCGCGAGCCTTCCCGGCGAAGCGTCTTGGAACGCGCTGGCAGAAACCTCTTGGCAAGCCAAGCAGGCGACGGCTCTGAGTGTCATCCATCGTCAGGACGTCGAGGACGCAGTCGACTTCGCTCCCGATGGCCCGGCCATGCTAAGTGCGACCGGCGTGCAAACCGGCCTGGTTACCTCGCTGCAGAACTTCGCTCATCCATTGCCCGACCGCCGCGTGCTCGGCGCGTCGAGTCTCGCGCAGCTCTATGCCGCGGCCAGTTCCAACGACACCGTCGACATTATCACCGAGATGGCCACGCAGCTCCGCATCGGTCGCCCGACGGTAGTGCTAGTCGACGACAATCTGACGAGAGACCGCAGCTACTTGGCCGAAGCAACCGTGCAGGCGATGAAGCGCGCTCAGCATGCAGAGCCGAGCGACCAGTGGCTGCAGGCCGAGCTGCATTTGCCACCATGGCAAGTCAGCCGACTGTTCACCTCGAGCCGCTCGTTGAAAGCCGACTTCACCGTTACCGGCGATCAGCTTCTTCGCGATTCAGGTCTTTCGATCAGCGATGTCTTGGCGCCGGTCATCGGCGCGGATGTCGGTCGCTTGCCCAGCAACCCGCTGCGGTGCCTGCAGGCAGGCCTGGGTGGCAGTGCCAGTCACACGGCGCTGTTTCCTGCATCGGATCGCCAAGCCGATTCGACGCGCTCGGTCGATCTTTCGAACGTCGGCAACTTGCAACTGGTCATGGGCCGGGTGCATCGCGACAAAGCGTGGCAAGCTTTGATGATCACGCCGCCGGAATCGATCGAGGAGCTAGAGAATTGGAAAAGGAAATTAGAATTCGTCGTCGAAGCCTCGCCGCGGCATGAGGTAGGACCGTCGCTGGCGTCGCTGGCCGAAGCGAACTTTCGCGCTGGTTGGTGGGAACGCTGGTACGCAGCGCTCGAGCGACTCGCAGCCCTGCCGCCTCAAAACGATGCGGCTCGCTGGGGCGGGCTCGAAAGATTGCGTTACGGGGCGAGCGACGAGCGGATCGCTTGGGAGTTATCGATCCAAGGCCAGCGGCAACAGAGCGGCGGCTCGGTGCGCCTCGCCAGCTCAAGCACCTGGAATTCGACTCCCTTCGAGAACGAACAACCGCCTCGCACAGTCAGCGATGCGACATTCATTAGCGGCTCCAGCAGCGCATCGTCGGCGGCAAGCGTGCAAGAGGCCGGCGCTTCGGCCGTCATCGCGGCCAGCGCGGAACAACCATCCAAGGACACTGCGCCCGCGCCGGCTCAATCAGCCCGGCTGGCCGCGCTCCGGCGAGCGGTCCGCGATTATGTCGAGCTGATTGAACGCGACAAAGCGCTCGCCCTTCGCCCCGATGTGCAGCTGGCTAACTTCGCCCGCCGCCGCGCTCTGGCCGAACTGGCCGGGGAACCGGCTCCTGATGCATTGGTCTTGCAAGGGCTGGCGAGCAATGCCGCGTTTGCGGGCTGGCAACAAGTGGCCGAACAAGAACGCATTCTCGCCAGCGGCCACGCGACCTTTCCCGCTTGGACCGCTCGAGCGCGATCGACCGCCGCGCCGCCGCGGCTCGATGGCCTCGCCGATGACGCCTGTTGGCAAAACGCTTCGCACATCGAACTGACCAGTCCGTTTCATCCCCAAGCGCCCCCTGGAGCGACGAGCGCACAGTTTGCTTACGACGCCGAGTTCCTCTACGTGATGCTTCGCTGCCCCGTGTTGCCAGGACGCAAGCCGCCGCAAGCGTCGCGCTCGCCGCGACAGTACGATATGCAGCTCGATGGCACCGACCATGTGCAGCTGGCGCTCGACACCGACCGTGACTATACCAGTGCTTGCGAGCTAGCCGTCAACGAGGCCGGACACACCTTCGACCGCTGTTGCCAGGCCAGCCAGTGGAACCCCAAGTGGTACGTCGCCGTCCAGCAAGACGCCGCGTTCTGGTCGGCCGAACTGGCGATCAAACTGAGCGACCTGACCACCGCTCCAACCGTCACCGGCCGCGCCTGGGCAATTTCGGTGTTTCGCTACCTTCCCGACTGGGACGCGTACAGCTGGTCTCAGCTCCGCAGTTATAATCCGCGTCTGCAAGGCAACGGTTTGTTGCTGTTCGATCCCTGAAGCAATTACCGCTTCGCCCAGCTCTTTCGAGAGCACGCACACAACAGGCAGCCTAGGCATCAAGGTGGACCAGCAAACGCAGTTCGCGTTCGGGACTGTCGCCTGGCCACTCGTCCTCAACACCCCAGGGAACTTCCATGCCGCATTCGGCATAGGACTGCAGCGCTCCGATAAACGCTTCGGTGATCTTTTGCTTGGCTTCCTCGAAGTTGGCGCCCTCGCTTATGACACCGGGCAGGTTGCGGGCGATGACTGTGTAACCACCGGTCTCTTTGTCACGAAAGAAAAGAGCACGGCAAGAAACTGCTCTTTCCTCGCATCGCCAACTTGGTTTGTCCAATACAACGGCCACTTTGTTTGCTTCTTCAATTGCCTGCATCACTTACCTCGACACTTCTAATTCGGCGGATTCTGGCTCTCTTCGCCTAGATCGCAATTCGGGAAATTTTTCGCATCTTTTCGGGCGACTCTGAAAGCAGGTAAGCTGATGAACTCGGTCGTCAACCATCGCAGCGGCTGAGCATCGTTGTGTTCCTGCCAAATGTACCACGAGAAAAACAGCTCATGGACAACATCGACGAAAACACACGCTCGTGGGCACATGAAAAGCGTCAATTTCCTGGGCAAACGCGAGATTACCGAGTTCGTTACTGGATGGTCTTGCTGGCGGTATCGGTGGCGGTGCTGCTGTATCTGGATCGGATCTGTTTGAGCACGGCCAGCGAATCGGTCGAGCGCGATTTGAATCTGAGCAGCGACAAGCTCAAGTGGATCTTGAGCGCCTTCTTCTGGACGTACGCGTTTGCTCAGTTGCCCGCCGGTTGGCTTGGCGATCGCTTCGGCGCGCGGTGGGTACTGGCCGGCTATGTCGCGCTGTGGTCGTTGAGCACGGCGCTGCTGGGCTTTGCCGCCGGCGTGACATCGCTGTTGGTGCTGCGACTGGCGTGCGGGTTGTTTGAAGCGGGGGCGTATCCGGTCTGCGCGGGCATCGTGCGCCGTTGGGTCCCGGCGGCTCATCGCGGCTTGGCCAGCGGCATCGTGTCGGTCGGTGGACGGCTGGGGGGCGCCGTGGCTCCGCTGCTGACGATCGAGTTGATGCTCTGGTTCAGCTATGGACAATCGAGTTTCTCGCTCGATCCGAACATCGAACCGGTCCCGACGAGTTGGCGTCCGGTGATGATGATCTACGGTGGGCTAGGCATCGTGATCGCCGGGATCTTTGCGTGGCTCTATCGTGACTCGCCCAGGCACCACCCGCTGGTGACCGATTACGAGCTGTCGATCATCAACAGCGGCGAGCCGTCGGCGGAGGTGGCCTTTGATGAAAATGCCCGCGAGCCCGAGAACACGGCTACTTCATTTCGCCCGGCGACTTTGCAGCCAG
>JBQCEI010000586.1:0-3025 GCA_051960375.1 Aureliella sp.
GGCCCGTCACAGGCTCAGGTACCGGAGCGCTCGCCGAAGCCGGGTGGGCTCAGGCTAAGTCGGTGCTCGTCGAAGATAGCGCCCCCAAGTTGATCGGCACCGAGTCAGGTTCGCTCAGCCAATCGCAACCGATCGCTCGCGCTCCGCAGCTCAGTTTGACCGACGCTTATCTGGACGAAGAGCGCGATCATCGCGCCCCGAGCGATGCGGTGACGCACGCGCCGGTGCCCACGCCAGTGAAGGCGCAGCTAGCCGCCACGACCGCTCGGCCGACGCGCGTCAAGATCCATGAAACCTTCGCACCGAATCCGTCCAGCCCTGCTCAGACGTTTCATTTGAGCGACACTCAAGTTGCTGCCAGCCGAGCCCAGGCGCCCGACGCGCCGGCGCTGGCAACTGCGCCAGAGCAGGCCGAAGCAGATCAGGCTGAATCAAAACATCCCGAAGCAAAGCGGCCTGAAGCAATGCAGGCTGAAACAAAGCAGCCCCAGTCGTTGCCTACTGCAACTGTAGTATCGGCTCCCGCTCTGCTGCCTCCCGCGCCGCTGAACCAAGCGCCGACGTTGGCCGCAGCGCCCACCTTGGCCGCACCGCCGAGGTTGGCTGGAGCGTCGATGGCCGCGGCGCCGACTTTGCCCGCTGCGGCTGCTCGCAGCGAGACGAGTTCCTTGCTGCCGGTACCGTTTGAACCGGGCAGGGAGGGACTGGTCGTGAAAGCCAGTCGCCCGGGACTCGAACTGCCTGAACAATCCAAGCCGCACGAGTCCGCAGAGGGCTCTGGCAACACCGATCGGCACGATGCGAGTGCAGCCCTAGCGGAGCTCGCCGAGCCGCGAACTCCAGAGATCGCCAACAGCAGTGCGCGGCGTCCGGCGTCGATGCGGCCGGTGTCGATGCGGATCGGCGCTGAGGCGATGACCGCGTCTTCCAACTCGAGAGCTAGCTCAACAGCCAGCTCGACGCGCGACTTCGAGCCGCGCCCTTTGATCGATCATAACCCGCTGGCCCACACGGGGCCGGTCGTGCGAGCTGTCAAACAGATGATTCCTGAGCCGGAGACCAAGCCGGCGGCGGCTGTCGAGCCGGTTGCTCAAGCGACCGCCGTGGCGCCGCTGTCCAAGCAATCGAGGCTGGCGCAGGACCTGATGGCGACCATTAAGAAAACATTTCCAAGCAGCCGCGTGGAATTGAAACCCGATGACGAGGAAGAAGGCTTGGTGGCCGAGGGTGTCGCGGCTTCTGAATCGGAAGCCAAGAAGATTCTCGCCATGGTGAGGAAGACTGCGCTTTGTCCGGTGGCGGACCGCATCATCACCACGCGCTAGCCGCATTCTCGACTGGCAGCACGGAGGCTCTTTTCACAGGGGGAGCCATCCAACAGACGGCTGCCGCACGGGTGACTGTGGATTTACTTTGCAAGGAAGCAAAACCGAGGTCAGCTATGACTACACGCTTTTTCTCACTCCAGCGGCTCGTCGCACGGCTTGTCCGCAGACGGCGCCGTCAAGTTGGCCTGCGTACCACGATCAGCGCCTGTGCGCTGGCGGCGATCATGGCTGGCCAGGCCGCGGCGCAAACTGGCGGCGGAGCAGCCTATCCGCCTGAGGTGGTGGGAAGCTTCAGCGATGCGCCGACAGTCCCGTACGGCGGTGAGGTGCCCGTGGGCAACGCCGTTGTACAGGAAAGCGGCGTAATGGTGGGCCCAGGTGGAGCGACCTCGGCCACCGAGTTGCCATCGGTCCTCGGCCCGGCTACTGCTGGACCAGCCGCAGGCCCGTTGGTCAACCAACCGTTTCCATCCGGCCCATTCATCCAGTCGCAGCCGACCTACGCTGGCCAGGCGAGCGTCTCGGATATGTGCGATGGGGGGTGCGATCTACGCTGGTACGGTTCAGCCGAAGCCCTGTACTGGCGGCGCGAGAACGACGAACGCTTCGGCTTGTCGCAAGGCACGCGGCTCCAGCCATTCGATTACGACTGGGCCGGACGCGTCACGATCGGCCGCATGCTCGACTGCGTCAACGGTTACGAAATCTCGTACGTGGGCCCATTCCAATGGGATCGGCAGTCGTCGCGGTCTGGAACCGGATTGCAAAGCAAGCTGAACGCCGATTCGCCCTACACGGCTGCCGATATCTCGGCCTTCAACAACGCGACGCTGCATCAGCAAGCTTATCGCGCTCGCATGAACTCGCTCGAATTCAATAAACGCTGCTGGGCTTGGGACGTCTTTTCGACGCTGATCGGCGTGCGAGTGGTCGACTACCGCGAAGACTACATCTTCCGCTCGATCAATCCCGTGATCGGCACCGGTTATTACCAGGATGAAGCTCGCAACATCATGGTCGGCCCGCAGATCGGCGGCGACTGGATGCAACCATTCGGCCTGCGAACGCTCGTCGGTTTCAAGGGCAAAGCCGCCGCGCTGGCCAACTTCAACCGCAACCAGGTCTTCATGAGCAACGGCGGCCTGGTCAAGGTCGATTCGTTCGACGATACCTTGGACATCGCGGGCTTGTTCGAGCTGGGCACGTACGTCAAGTACTCGATCACTCCGAGCATCCGCGTGCAAGCCGGCTACGACTTGTGGTACATGCCCGGCGTAGCCACCGTCCCCGGACAGGGCCTCAACCACGTCAACCCCGACACCGGCGTCAAGTCGCGCTCGGATGAAGAGGTCTTCATCCAGGGCGGCAGCTTCGGTGCGCAGATTTTGTTCTAAGGCAGGCGTCAGGCGTCAGGCGTCAGGCGTCAGGCGTCAGGCGTATCGCGTATCGCGTATCGCGTATCGCGTATCGCGTATCGCGTATCGCGTATCGCGTGTCAGGGGGGCGTAAGGCAGATTGCGATCGCGAAGCGATCACCTGTGATAGCCTCGGGCGCCAGCCCGAGGTGGCACGCGGCCTCCAATGTTTTTGCGGTCGCGCACCCCCAAACACACGGGGCAGGTAGTGGCGTGGCGACCCCCCAAGATACGCGGGTGTAGCGCAAACACGCGGTGGCGCCCCCGCGGAAAGCCACTGGT
>JBQCEI010000587.1:0-4267 GCA_051960375.1 Aureliella sp.
TTGTCAGCGCCGGGTCGGCAGCACTGGGGTCGATGACATCCGGACTCTGTTGCGGATCCTGGGGCAGCCAGTTCTTCATCATGGCCAGCTGCTTGGAAGCATCGGTGACGGTTTTCCAATCGGCTTCGTCGACTTTCTGATCCGGCTGAGTGATTTCGACGCGTTGCACTTCGAAGGAGAGATAGATCGGCATGTCGCGCGGCAGCATGTAGCTGGCGCTCTCGCGCAGTTTGGCGTCGTACTCTTTGACCAGTTCTTCGTGCGGCACCAGAGCCGTCACCGCGTTGAAGAAGATCGGCTTGGCCACAGGTTTCTTTTCCTTCAGCGCAGCGCCGCCCAGACCGCCAGCAGCCAAGCCGCCACCGCCGAGGACCGCCCCACCAGAGCTCGCACCGCCGCCATAGCCAGGCATGCTGCCACCCATGGCCGAGTCCATCCCCATACCGCTGCCGTATCCGCCCATGCCTCCGACCCCACCGGGCGAGAAACCTTTATTGTATTCCGACGGGAACAGACGCTGTTGACTGCCCCCGGCGCCGCCGTAGGGATCCGAAGTCATCGTGGCAGATCCCGAACCGGCGTCGGCCCCAGAGGCTTCCGCTCCACCATAGAAGCCCTGATTCCGCCGGTCCCGCTTGTCATCCTTTTTCTTGGTCCCTTCGAGTTTTTCAGCGTCCTCAAAGTCTTCGAACGGGTCGACGCTGTTTTCCGCTCCTTCGACCGCGATGAGGCCGACGACGCTCTGGCCGATAACTTTGATCGGCGCAAACAGTTCCGGATCACCCCGCTTTTCGTAAGCTCCTTTGTCTTGGACTTCCATCACCGGCAGCGGATAGAGCGCGGGATCGGACGGCTGGCGAGCTTCCTCGGTGCGCTTCGCAAAGTCATGCGTAATCGCGCGTTCCTCTTTCAGTTGAGGCCAAGGATCGTTGTTGCTGATGTCGGTCAGCAGCTTCTCGGCCATTTGCCCGAGCTGATCGGGCTGCCGCTTGGGATCGTAGCCCTTGCCCGAGACTCCGTCATAGACGAGGTAACCGAGCACGAGCACCACGACCGCCAGACCCAGCTTCTCGGCATGGGCGGCGAAGAAGTTCGGCGAGTTGCCTTTCTTGGCCGCGCTTTTCTTGCTCGACTTGGCTGCCTTCGGCTTGGGCTCGCTGCTTTCTTCTGCTGACTTTTTCTTTCCAAACATTGCTTACGCTCCCGCTCCCATGACCCTTGCTGCCATTCGACTCGCCAAAGCGTTCAGCTCCGCGCGGGGAGCTGGACAGCCGATGATCCGTTGCCGGTTATATATAAGTGTATTCGATTTGGTGATGTGGGGGGTGTTACTGGCCCGGCGCCGCTGGCTGGCCGCCACCGCCGGCTGCCGCCACCACCGCCCGCACCCGGAGCAGCCGCGCCGGCAGGTGCCGCTGCTCCGTTTGGACCGGCGCCTTGCCCAGCGGGGACTTGTCCCGCCGGATTCTGTCCGGCTGGCGCTTGCCCGCCACCGGCTTGGTTCGGAGCAGGCGCGCCTTGCGGGCCCTGACCCTGTGCTCCTTGGCCCTGGCCCGGTTGGCCAGCAGGCGGTTGGCCAGCAGGCGGTTGACCGGCAGGCGGTTGGGCGTTGGGGGCTTGGCCGTTCGCCGGTGGCGTCTGGGCGCCGGCTTCGGCTCCGGCGGGAGCTTGTCCCTGGGCGCCAGCGGGTTGGGCTGTAGGGGCTTGGCCTTCCGCAGCGGCGGGCGCCTCGGCGGCCTGAGCCTCATCGGCCGAGACTTCGACCTTGTCGGCTACTTCGGTTTCAGCCGTCACTTTGTTCAAACCGAGCTTGGCGGTATCGACCGGGTTGAAGAGGTAGACCACGCCGTAGAGTTCGACCGGGAGGTCCCAAACCTTGCTCGGAGCTGCGCCCATCATGCCGCCTGAGCCGTAGCCCCCCATGCCCATCGCATAGCCTCCCTCGCCCGACGATTCGCCTCCCATCATGCCGCCGTAGCCGCCCATGCCCGAGTCGCCGCCGTACACGCTGCCGCCATAGCCGGCGTTGCTGCCCGGTGCCGGGGCTGGCGTCGTATCGCCGATGCGGACCTGGCGGATCTCGAACATCAGGTCGGCGTTGCCGCACTCGGCGACCAGCGTTTGGATGCGGCGCTGATCGACTTTCAGCCGCATGCGAACCGGTATGCGTTTGGCCACGGCGAAGTATGCGTCTTCGGGGCTGGAGCTCTTCATCTTGGTCCGCAAATCATCGCCGGTGAGCGGCGCGTAGGCCGCATCGACGTAGCGGCCGTTGGCCGGATCGGGCGTGGCTGCGACCATGCCGTACTCGCCGGAGTTTTCCCCGCCGCCGCTATCCATGCCGCTCATAGCACTGCCGCTATCCATGCCGCCGCTGCTTTCCATGCCGCTGCTTTCCATACCACTGCTTTCCATGTCGGCGCTGTCCATGCCCATGCCCATCATGCTACTGCTGCCGCCGTAGAGGCCGCCGCCGGCGGCGCCCGGACGATCGATCGAGCCCACGCGGCCGACGGCGCTGCGTCCGATGCGCAAGAACTCGATCTCTTTGACAGTGGCTTGGAAGTTAGCGACCGCGTTGGCCTTGGTATTGACTTGAGCGATGATCTTCAGCAGGCCTTCGAGAATCCAGATGTTTTCCTGGGTGTAGAGCACTTCGTGGGTCGTCGGCACCTGGCCGCGCCACATTTGAACATCAGCGAAGACCGCGTCTTGTACCGGCTTGGGCCAAATCACCAAGTCGGTGTTGACCGGGACACTGGCGCCGTAGCCCGTCCCGCCGTAGGCGTCCATCGCGCCGCCGTAGCCGGCCATGCTCGGGTCGCCACCGTAGCTCGCACCGCCGTAACTGGCAGCTCCACCGTAACTGGAGTCCGGCGAGCCAGGAGTGCTCGCGCTATAACCGGCTCCATAGCCCCCGCTGCCGGCGTTGGCCGCCGGTTTCGTGCCGACCCACTTGGTGCCGATGATCTTGGCCAGCGCCGGGAACTGCGTGTCGACATACTTGGCGTAGTTAGCCAAGTCGCCGCGGACCAGTGGATCGGAAGCCGGCGAGAGGGGGTATTCGAGCTTCAGTTCAATCGGACGCAAGTCTTTGACTTTGGCGATGAACGACGGTGGCAAATCCTTGGGCCACTGCATGAATGCCGCTTGGCGCTCGTACTGCTTGTGCCAAGCCGTTTCCACGTCGCCCACCAGCGACTGGATCTGCTTGTCCATCTCCAGGTGCGTCTTGGCGTTGGGGTGCGTGGTCACTTCGTTGCTGATCGTCTGCAGCGACGAATAGGCTTCGTTGATCTTGTCCGACTGCTCCTTGAAGAGCTTGTCCATCGTCGACCGCGACGTCCAATAGCCGATGATGCCCAGCAAGACCGTCAATCCGGAGACGATCCAGAAGGAGTTCTTTTGCATGCCGGCAAGAATTTTCTTGAGCTGATCCATGGCCTGACTCTTATGTCTGACTGGTGCGGACGATTGGATGAAATGGCGGTGAAGAGACGGTGCGATGTGTAACTGGGCAGAGTCGATTTAGCGATTCGCCGATTTAGCGATTCAGCGCTGCCGAGGTGTCGACAGCAACGTTTTCGCTCGGCTCGGCGGCGTTCTGTTCGTTGGCTTTCTCGGCTTCTTCCGCTTTCTTCTTGGCTTCCAGGCGCTCGGTCAGCGTCTTTTCTTGCCAAGCCATTTGAATCTTGAAGGTGTACTTGGGTGCCGGGAAGCTCGGTGGAACGTCGGGATCGACCGGCCGCCCGCCGTACGGGTTGGCGCCCACGCCGCCGCTCACTCCGCTCACTCCGCCGACGCCCAGCGACGAAGGCATTCCTCCTCCGCCCGACATCCCGGTGTCGCTCGAAACGCCGCCGTAGTTATTCGCCGTGTTTCCATACAGCCGCACGTATTCGGGATTGGGAAGGCTGAACTTGGTTTCCATCGTTCCCGAGAGCACGAACGGATGCGACAGGCCCAGTTCGGCGTAGGTGAACTCGCCGCGGGTTCTGTCCGGACCGATCGGCAGTTCGACGCTGCCGGTTTCCAGTTTGTGGATGAGCCGCTTGAGCACGAAGTCTTCTTCTTCGTCGAACGTGGTGCGGTAGTCGACGTCGTCTTTAACCGTGTCGGGTGGCTGGTTGTGGTAGTGATAACCATTCAGCTGGATGACCCAGCCCGGCCCGGTCAGTTCGCTCGGGCCCCCTTCACCGGCAACCGCGTCGGCGGGTGCCGCGGCGTCGGCGGGTGCGGCAGCGTCGGCGGGTGCCGCTGCGTCGGC
>JBQCEI010000588.1:0-2967 GCA_051960375.1 Aureliella sp.
CCCCCGCGGGTGGTCGCCGCCCTTTACCTCTTTGGGGGGTGCCCCGTTCACTCTGGGCCGCCTTTGTGTTCCGCGCCGCCCCACCACGACCGATTGTCGGCTGGCGCTAACCCTCGGGCTGGCGCCCGAGGCTATCGCAGGCAATCGCTTCGCGATCAAAACTCGATTTCGACCGCCTTACGGCACAAAACCGGACGCTTAGGCGTGCCGGCTGATGAAAGCAGCAAGTCTCCGCCGGATTATCATAGCTTGCAGGCCCCCCAGCCCGTTGGGGCAGGGCTAAGGAATCACGGGCCTTTGGCCCTAATACCCTTCAGCCTGAAGCCTGAAGCCTGAAGCCTGAAGCCTGACGCCTGACGCCTGCCCTACCATCCCACGATTTCGGCCGATTGAACGCGATGTAACTGCTGAGTGTCGTGAACCAGCAAGCGTCCGGCGGGATCGATGCCGTGGCATTGGCCGACGAGCGACTGGTCGCCGGGGAGGCGCAGTTGCACGGTGCGGCCGGTGAGCAGGCTGCGCGAGGACCACTGCTGCCACCACGGCGAAGCGCCGAGCTGCCAATCGGCCAGGTGCAATTGCAACTTTTCGATCAGCCGAATCAAAACGCTTTCAACGCTCACCGCCGAATCGGCCACTTGCGACAGCGAGCAAGCTCGCCGTCGAACGTCTTCATCCGCGCCGCTTAAATCGACGGCGACATTCAATCCGATGCCGATCACCATCGCCATGCGACCATCGACCGCTCGCGGTACCGCTTCGACGAGGATGCCGGCAAGTTTGCGGTCGAGCAGATACAAATCGTTCGGCCACTTCAGTTTGACTTCGGTCTGCGGCACTTCCGCTTCGACCGCCTCGGCGGCCGCGACTCCGACGACCAGGCTGAGCTGCGGCCACGTCGAAGGATCGGGCGCCAATTGTTGCTGGCCCACTACGAGCGAACACATCAAGCAGCCTTCGGGTGACCACCACTGCCGCGTCGTGCGGCCGCGTCCTGCCGTTTGCTTTTCCGCTATATAAAGCGCCGGCCAGCGATCCCAACCCGCGGCCAGCTCGCGCCGCGCGTGCGTGTTGGTCGAGTCGATTTCCTCAAACCACTCGACATGCTCGAGCCAACCCGCCTCGCGCAAATGTTCGATCGCTGCCGCGCGACGCTGTTGAAACCAATGATTCATCAACTCTCTGCGCTCTCTGCGTCTCCGCGGTAAAAACTACCGTCTCTTGGCGGCAAGGTACCGGCTGAGCTTGTCGAGGTTATCGATAAACGTCTGCGACAGAATCATCGGCTGCTCGGGCGGAGCCCTTTTGATGTACCGCAAACGACCGGGTTCGACCCACGCGCCGCGCTCGTCCAGCCCAGCGATGATCTTCTCGATGCTCTCGGCGCTCGGCGCGTGTTTCTGCTCGCGGCTGCGTTCTTTTTCGCCCAGCTCCTTGAGTTCTTGGCTGTCGAGCTGGCTGAGTCGTTCGTAGCGAGCTTGCAACTGATCGAGCTTGCTGGGCACCTTGAAGCCATAATGGGTCGGCAAGTCGCGGTCGTCGTAGGTCAGCACATAGCTCGTCGTGAAATAGAGCGGCCGGTTCGTCTTCAGTTCGTAGAAGCGAGCCAGCTTGCCGTCGGGCAAGCGGCTGCGCTGAAGATAATCGAGAGCCCGCGGCAGGGGAGTCAGATATTTCTGATCGCCGCTAGCGACGGCCAAGTCCATCAAAGCGTCGATCACGACTTGCGATTCGCCGCCGCTAATTGCCGGCGGTTCGAATTTGCGAGCCCACACCGGCTGCATGTCGTAGTTGTACTGCTGAGCCCAGGCCGGTTGCGGCTCGGGCATCTGAGCCTTCAGCAGAAAATCGGCCGCTTGCAGTGCCGAAGCGCGATACTTGGGGTTGTCGTAGATCTCACCGGCGAGCCACATCGCTTGCATGACGCGCACGAGGGCCTGGTCGTTCAGCGTGTAAAACTTCCAGTAGTCGCCGCCGGGATACTCGCGCGGCCAGCTCGACGGATAATTCCCTGCGATGTCGGGATAGTCGCGCGCGCGGTCGAGCTCCTCAAAACCTTGAGCCCAAGCGCCGTTGGGGAACTGGTTGCGCATCACGGCCGCGAGCGCGTAAGTGACCGCTTCATGGATCGTCGCATCCTTGAAGCCGAGCGCGCGATCGAGCTTCATCAAGAACCGGAGTGCGGCTTGCGTCTGGTCGTCATCAAAGCTCGACCAGTTGCGAGCCTTCTTGCGCCGCGGGCCGTCGACGCGATAAGCCAGCTTGCCGCGGAGCGGGCTGTCGAAGTCGATATGGTTTTGCCAACCGCCGCTGTGGAGTTGTCCTTTGAGCAGACAAGCGGCCGTGTCTTTGGCTGCCTGGAGCAAATAATCGTCGCCGGTCCTTTCGTAGGCTTCGATGTAAGCCAAGCCGACTGCCGGCGTTCCCGGCGGCTGCACCCAGACGCTCGTTTGCCCGGCGTCCCCTTCCCCTTCTCGCCACTTCAGATCGCTAGTGACTTGATAGACGTAGCCGCCATTGACCGCAACGTGATCGTGGAAGAACCGCACCGCGCGAGCTTGGGCCTCTGCGGCCCGATCGACTAAATCATCGGCCGCACAAGCATCGCGGGCCGCGCCCGACGCAATAACCATCAGTCCCGCGAGAACAAGCATCAGTACGCGCATATCGCCCCCCTTCCACGATTTCCTCCGCGCTCTCCGCGTCCTCCGCGGTAAAAAACGGAGCGCTGTTAGCTTAGCAGGCGCTGCCACCAAGTGGCGATCATCGAAGCGACATATTCGACATCGCCCGGGCGATTGGTCAGCAAGTGGTCGGCGCCGGGCAGGCTGATGAGGCTGGCCAGGGAATGAGAATCGTGATGGCTCTCGGCCCGTTCGGTCGTGCCTCGCGTCAAGGCACGCAGCAAGTAGAGCGCATGCTCGAAGCGCAGCGTTTCATCACCCGGAGCATGAAAGATCAGCACGG
>JBQCEI010000589.1:0-4362 GCA_051960375.1 Aureliella sp.
CCGCGGGATCCCAGCCCGCTGGGCTGGGCTAAGGGATTACGGACCTTTGGTCCTCAAGATTCCGGTCAATACCGGACGCCACCGCGTGCCGGCCGATTATCTTCGTCTGCGCTCTCTGCGCTCCCCACCTCTGCGTCTCTGCGTTAAAAACTCTTCTTGCGAAGCCCGTCGAAATCAAAGAACGCTTGATCGACCGCAGCTGCATGAAGCGCCGACTGGAGCGCCGGCAGGGCGGCCTGCAACGCTTCGCCCTCCGAGTTACCCGCGCTGGAGTTGAGGTAGTTGATCACCAGCAGAGCGTCGAGCGGCGAGACGAAGCCGTCGTTGTTCGTGTCGACGTAGAGCTTCGATCCGTCGCTGGGCGGAGTCAGTCGCGATACCGAGCCGGCTCCCGACGTGTTGAGCACGTTGATGATCAGCAATGCATCCAGCGGCGATACGCTGCCGTTGCCGTTGACATCGAGTGGATTGGTCAGGTTGTGCCACGTGGAGGCAGGGGCATTATCCGAAGGTGAAAACTCGGAGGTGCCCACGACCGAGCTGCGCGCCGTCGCGATCACCACGCGATCCGAGGCCAGGCTGGTCGGCAGATCGGCGGTCCAGTTCAGCTGGCCGGCCGAGGTAGCGTTGACCTCTTTGGAGCCGAGGTAGTCGATGGCGTCGATCGCGTTGCCCGCCCCGCTCTTGGCATAGAACCGGAGCAAGTACGTCGTTCCCGCCTCACCGAACAAGGTGCCGGCGACGTGCGTGGTGCCGCTGGCGGAGGTCGCCGACTGGATCACGGGATAGTTTTGCAGTCCGTTCGGTCCGCTGTCGGCATCGGTCGCGTCGTTGGCCGTCGCGCCGTCGTTGCCCAGGTCGATGCCGATAACCGAATGGCCATAGATGGCGTTGCGTTCGATGCGGTTGTTGATCGAAGCGGCATTGGTGACGACGATCCCCTTGGCGCCGTTGTACGCGATCTCGTTGGCCGCTTCAGCCGAGTCGGCTCCGACTGCGTTGTCGTAAGCGTCGTCGATGGCGATGCCGGCTAGCGCATTACCTAGCGCAGTTGTGCCGCTGGACGCGAGGCCGATGCGGTTGCCGAGCACCGTCGTTCCATGCGCCTTGCCGGTCAGCAGAATACCGTACTGTCCATTGCCGCTGATGACGTTGCGTTGCTCGGGCCGCTGGCCGCCGATCAAGTTGCCTTCGACGTTTCCGTTGATCACGATGCCCGACTGAGCATTGCCCAGCGCTTGGGTTCCTCCCGCGCTGAGGCCAACCAGGTTGCCGCCGATCGAGTTGGAGACCGAGGCGCTGCCGGTGATGATGATTCCGCTTGCGAGGTTGCCCGAAATCACGTTGCCGCCGGTGCTGGCTTGGCGCGAGCTGTTATCGGTACCGATGACGTTGAGCACCGAATCGCTCAGCGCAATGCCCGAGGCGTTGCCGAGCTTGGCAGTGCCGTCTTGGTTCGTGCCGATGTAGTTGCCAGCGATGTGATTGAAGTGGCTGCTCTGAATCGCGACGCCGTCGCCTTGGTTGCCGGAAATGATGTTCCGTTCCGCCACGTCGCTGACGCCATTGTCATCGGTACCGATAACATTGCCGTTCGAACCCGAAACAATCGCAACACCATTTTGTCCGTTGGTCAGCGCTGCATTGCCAGACGCAGACAACCCGATCAAATTGCCGGCGACGATGTTGGCGTGCGAATTGGAAATCGTGATGCCGTTGGTGCCATTGCCCGAGATGAGGTTGCCTTCCGAGGCGTCGGACTTGCCGTCGCTGTTGGTGCCGATCCAGTTGATCCGCGCATTGTCAGTCAGCAGCACTCCGGCCGCGCCGTTTTTCAGTGCAGCCAGTCCGCTCGACGAAGTGCCGATGAAGTTGCCGGCGACGACGTTTTCTGAACCATTGCTGATCGTGATCCCGCTGACGCCGTTGCCCGAGATCACGTTGCGCTCGGCCGTATCGCTCACGCCGTCGCCATTGGTTCCGATGTGATTGTACTTGGCACCCACACCAGCGAGCTTGACACCGCTGTCGCCATTGGCGAGCGCCGCCGAGCCATTGGCAGTCGTGCCCAGAAAGTTGCCGGCGATTACGTTGTAGGTCGAGCCGCTCAGTTCGATGCCGAACTGGCCATTGCCCGAGATAAGGTTCCCTTCGCTCGCATCGGCCGTTCCGTCGCCATCGGTGCCGATCGTCGTCTGGCCGGCTCCATCGGCAATCAAGATGCCATCGATCGTGTTGGCGACTGCAGCGGTTCCACCAGCATTGGTGCCGATGTAGTTGCCCTGGATTCGGTTGCTTTGCGAAGCCGTACCGCCGATCCGAATGCCGTATTGCCCGCTGGCCGAGATCACGTTTCTGGCCAGGGCGGTGCTGCCGCCAATCGTGTTGTTGGCCGAGTCGACGATCGAGACGCCCGTCGCCTCGTTTCCGCTGGCTTGCCCCGACGGAGACAAGCCCAAGAAGTTGCCTTCGATGACGTTGCCGCCCGGGCCCGTCACGTAGATGGCGTTGTCGAAGCCGGTCAGCGACAAGCCGCGCACGGTCGAGCCACCCGCTTGCAGCGAGAACGCCGAGAAGACACCCTGGCCGAGTTGAGCACCATCGATCTGCACGAGCGGCTGGCCGGCATATGCAGGCTGCGTGCTCGCATCGATCTCGACGGGGTTGGTGATCGCGGGCAGCGGAGTCGCCAGCGTGATCTTCGGCGATGCGCCCGGAATGGAAAAGACGATTTGATCTTTTTCCGCCGAGCCGTTCGACTGCACGATCGCTTGTCGCAGTGTACCGGGTCCATCGTCACTGGCGCTGTCGACGGTGAGCACGGCGAGCAACCGGCGATCTTCCAGGTTCTCGATTCTTCCAACGCGCCGCATGCGGCGCGAGAGCTTTGCTAAACCCAGATTCCGCCGACTGCCGCGATAAGAAAACATGCCAGAAACCTTTAATGGTGCAAAGACGAAACAATAAAAACGATGCGCGGCCCTTGCAATGCTTCACCGGCGCTCAAGCGGGCGGTCGCCGATATTTTAGCCATGCAGTGTAATTAGCGATGCAAACAGTAACAGTTGTCTTGCGTCACGAAGCGACGGCATCTTCATGTAACCCGACGCGTAAGCGAGGGACGAACCTGCCACTGAGCTCGACACGGCGTCGTTGGTGCGCCGCGGCTAAACGTATATCCGCTGCAGCCCCTCACCCCCCGGCCCCCTCTCCCCGAAGAGCGGGGCGAGGGGGAGAGAAGAAAAGAGCGGCGATCGTCTTATATAACTCTTGTCTCCCCTCGCTTACACGTCGGGTTGCATTGTCGGCGCTTCGCGGTTCTGGACAGTCATGGTTGCCGCATGGTCCGTTCCAGCATGGTCGGCTACATTGGCAGTCGGTTCAAGACACCCACCTTTCTGTCGCCGCCATCGCCAAGAGCACCGGAACACATGTCCACTGACAAACAACCTTCGCCCGCTTTGGTCTTCGACACGATCACCGCTTATCACCGCACCGAAGCGTTGCGGGCGGCAGTCGAATTGGATCTGTTTACGCACATCGCTAGCGGCCTCGATACGCCCGAGGCGATCGCCTCAGCGTGCCAGGCATCGCCGCGCGGCATTCGCATCCTGGCCGATTTCATGACGATCGTCGGCTTCCTCAGCAAGCGCGACGAGCGTTATAAGTTGACCGCCGAGGCGGCTGCGTTTCTCGATCGCCGCTCGCCGGCCTACATGGGACAAGTTGCCGAGTTCTTGCTCAGCGAAGAACTTCGCGAGTCGTTCCGGCGGTTGCCCGAAGCGGTGCGCCGCGGCGGAACTGCCTACTCAGAGGAAGGGACCGTATCGCCCGACAATCCGGTCTGGGTAACGTTCGCCCGCGCGATGGCTCCTTTGATGCAGATGCCCGCGCAGTTAATCGTAGGCCTATTGGACTTCGATCAGTTGCGGCCGTTCACCGTTCTCGATATCGCGGCCGGACATGGCTTGTTCGGCATCACCATTGCCAAGCATTTTCCCAATGCGCATGTCACCGCGCTCGACTGGCCCAATGTGCTGAAGGTCGCCAAAGAGAACGCGATTCAGTACGGAGTCGCCGATCGGCATACGACGCTGCCGGGCAGCGCTTTTGAAGTCGACTGGGGCGGGCCGTACGACCTGGTGCTGCTGACGAACTTCTTGCATCACTTCGATGTGGCTACGTGCGAGCAGCTCGCGGCCAAGGCCTATGCAGCCCTTGGCCCGGGCGGCCGCGCAATCACGCTCGAGTTCATCCCGGATGCCGACCGAATCAATCCTCCGTCGACCGCCGGCTTTGCACTGACGATGCTCGCCACCACCGCGCATGGCGATGCGTACACCTTCGCCGAGTATGAACGGA
>JBQCEI010000590.1:0-3551 GCA_051960375.1 Aureliella sp.
GTTTTCGGCTAGCCAGATATTGCGAACCAAGTCGGCTTTGAATATCTCGTAATCGATCTTGCCATCAGAGGACAGTTCGGCGTCGCCGAATTGGTCGTTCAGTCGCTCGAGCTGCTTTTGATAATGCTCGAGCCAGCGATCGCGGGCTTCCGCCGAGATGTCGTCCAGCAAGTGATCGAAGCGATGATCACCCAGCAGCGTCGCTTCGAGCGGTCGCATCTGAAAACACTCTTCGAGATGCGCCTTGAAAAAGGCTTCCAGCCGCTGATCAGCGGTTTGGGCCGACAGCGTTTGTGGGAGGGCCAAGCCAGCGACAAGTACGAGCGTAGCGATTTTCGCAAAGAGGCGTTGCACTTGGTTTGTCTCATCGAGGTAGGAAATAAACAAAAAGTTGCCAGTCCAACTGTGGGACAGCAGTCCCTTGCTGTCAAGCACCCGCCGAAAAGCTCCACCCGCACCTTGCATGTTCTTCGCAAGCAAGCCCTCCCGCGCAAAAAGGGTCCAGGACTCTTTTCCGGTAAAGAGTCCTGGACCCTTTTCCGCAGGGGACCCCTTTTCCGCAGGGCTCGGTTCTTTTTACCGCGGAGGCGCGGAGAGCGCGGAGGAGAGCTTCGGCGCTTGCTATGATATGCGTCTTGCAACATCGCTCTCGCTCCTTCACCCACCTTAGAACCGCCCTCATGATCATCACCTCGCTCGACTTCGAAAAGCTCGGCAAGCAGCAAGGTTTCTTGCAAGTGCCGTATTCGCATAACCTCGGCGGTTGGGCCAATGTGATGATTCCGATCACCGTCGTTGCCGGCGGGCGCGGGCCGACGGTGTTGGTGCTCGGCGGCAATCATGGCGATGAGTATCAAGGGCAGATCGCGGCGATGAAACTCGCTCGCGAGCTGGTGCCCGAGATGGTCACCGGCCGCATCATTCTCGTCCCTTCGCTGAATTTTCCAGCAGCCCGCGCCGGCACGCGCTTGTCGCCGCTCGACGGCATGAATTTGAATCGAGCCTTTCCCGGTCAGGCCGAAGGAAGCGTGACCAGCCAGATCGCTCACTTCCTGACCACCGTTCTGTTTCCCATGAGCGACGTGGTCATCGATATTCATTCGGGCGGTCGCAGCATGGAATTTGTGCCCTGCGCCCACATGCATCTGGTGCCCGATCTCGAGCAGCGCCGCGCGATGCTCGCCGCCATGTTGGCGTGGAACACCGACTTTGCATTTTTGTACGCCGACATCGCCGGCAGCGGCCTGTTGCCGGTGGAGGCCGAGAACCAAGGCAAACTCGTGGTCACGACCGAGCTGGGTGGCGGCGAAGCGATACCGGCTCACGTGCATCGCATTGCTGAGAGCGGCATGCGCAACGTGCTCATCCATGTCGGCGCTTTGCGCGGCGAGCAACAAACGCGAGCCTCACTCGGGCTGCCGCCGACGATTCTCACGCAAGCCCTCAATCGCGAAGACTATCTGCTCGCGCCCGAGTCGGGAATCTTCGAGATCAAGTTTGAACTCGGTAGCAAGATTGCCCAAGGAGATGTCGTCGGAGTGATTCATCATTTGGAGCGACCCGATCGCCAGCCCGAAGCGATCGTCGCTCACCACGAAGGTTACTTGGTGACGATGCGTGCTCCGTGTGTGACTCAGCAAGGCGACTGCGTGGCGGTGGTCGCGCAAGAAGTTGATCTCGAATCGGTGAGAGAACGCTGATGGCAACGCGTCCCGCTCCAGTGCTCACAGCAATCCATGCCGCGCTGCTGGTGGCTTTCATGTGGGGCGCGTATTTTTTGAACTACTGCGATCGGCAAGCGATCTCGGCCATGTTTCCGGTGCTCAAGGCCGATCTAGGCCTGAGCGATACGCAGTTGGGACTCACCGGTTCGATCTTTCTGTGGGTCTATGGCATTTGCTGCCCGCTGGCAGGACAGGTGGCCGACCGTTTTTCGAAGCGTTTGCTAGTCGTGTTCAGCCTGGCTGTTTGGAGTTTGGTAACGGTGCTCACTGGGCTGGCAAACTCCGTCTGGATGCTGTTGTCGCTGCGAGCCGCGATGGGCATCTCCGAAGCACTCTACATGCCGGCGGCGATCTCGCTGACCGCCAACGCGCATCCACCGGAAAAGCGTTCGCGAGCGGTAGCCACACTGACCACGGCCCAGGTAGCCGGCACCGTCGGCGGGGCATGGTTCGGAGGCTGGATGGCTGGCGAAGGACAATGGCGACAAGCGTTTTTCTGTCTCGGCGCTCTGGGGCTGGCGTATGCCGTTCCTTACTTGCTGTTTCTGCGCACCGTTCCGGAATCGCCCGCCGAGCCGCTCGACGAGTCTTCGCCAGAAGAAGCTCACCGAGCCAGCGGCCGGCTGGCCGTTGCGGAACTGGCCCGAGTGCCGACCTTCGGCGTTTTGTGCGTAGTCTTTCCTGCTTTCGTGTTCGGTTTATGGATGCTGTATAGCTGGTTGCCGACGTTCCTTTACGAAAAATTCGATCTCGATCTCAAGCAGGCTGCGTACACCGCGACGGTCTATCTGCAGACGGCAACGCTCTTCGGTTTGCTCTTGGGCGGCATCCTGGCCGACAAGATGTTTCTGTGGACGAAGGCCTCGCGGCTGTGGCTGATGACAGCCAGCCTGGTGCTCTGCGCGCCGTGCCTGCACTTGATCGGCAATTCGAACGAGCTCGGCACGATGCGCATGGCGGCGGCTGCGTTCGGCCTGTTCAGCGTTTTTTTGATGGGCAACATTTTCCCGGCTGCGTTCGAAGTCGTCCCGGCGCATACTCGCGCGTCGGCCGTCGGACTGTTAAACTTCTTCGGCGCGATCACCTCGGGCTTTGCGCCGCTGGTCGTCGGACTGTGGAAGGAGTCGGTTGGGATCGAACGCTTGCTCAGCTACACGTCGATCCTTTATCTTGCCGCCGGCGCGCTGCTGATCGTCGGCATTCAGGTGCTGTTTCCTCGCGACTATCGGCGGAGCCACGGCCCGGAAACGTAGGGATTACGTTTTACCGCGGAGACACGGACGTGTGCACTGGCTATGCCAGTGTTTTCCCTTCGAAGTATGCCGCTTGATCAACCAGACACGTTTCCTAATGCCAACCGCGGACGCTCATGTTGATCGCTATACTCCTCCACTGGAAAGGTTGTTTCTAGCGTTCGGCTTTAGTACTTCGAAAGCGAAGACACTGGCATAGCCAGTGCCACACAAAACGCAGAGAGCGCGGAGGTAAATATGTCGAAGAAGATCTTGATCGCCGAATGCAAACAGGAAGTTTCCACGTTCAATCCGCATTTGAGCGGCTATGAAGATTTTGCGATCCGCTTTGGCGATGAACTCGTGCAGTACCATCGCAGCGTCCACAACGAAGTCGGCGGAGCGCTGAGCGTTTTTGATTCAGCTGAAGATGTCGTGATCGTGCCGGCGTACAGCGCCTGCTTCATCACTTCCGGTGGGACGCTGGCTCGAGCTTCTTGGGAGCGCATCGCCCGCGAGTTCCTCGAAGCGATCCGAGCCGCTCCGCCGGTCGACGGCGTCTATTTCTGCATGCATGGCGCAATGGCCAGCGAAG
>JBQCEI010000591.1:0-4649 GCA_051960375.1 Aureliella sp.
AACGGTCCGAACCCGTGGGACCAGCACGGCGAGCTGGAAAAGGGGCACGCCGCGATGGCTTTTCAGGTCGACCAACCGATCGCCGCGCTGATCGCCGACCTGCGACAGCGCGGCTTGCTCGATGAAACGTTGATTATCTGGACCGGCGAATTTGGCCGCACTCCGTTTTCGCAAGGCAGCGCCGGCCGCGATCACACTCCGTACGGCTTCAGCCTGTGGCTGGCCGGCGGCGGGGTGCGCGGCGGAAGCGCTTTTGGCTCGACCGACGAATTCGGGTATCATGTAGTAGAACATCCCACCACGTTTTATGACCTCTGGGCCACGGTGCTCCATCAACTGGGCATCGACCACGAGCGTTTGACCTACCGCTCCAGCGGTCGCGACTTCCGCTTGACCGACGTCCATGGTCGAGTGCTCGACGAGATTTTGAGTTGAGCATTCGTCCCTCGGAACCGGTTCCCCGCCTAAAGACGAGCTCGCGCAGCATGAACAAGATCCGCTTCAATCTCAGCCACTGGATCGGCCGATGGGTTTGTCTGTGCTGGTGCGCCTGTGCGCCGAGCGTCCTGCTGGCCGACGACGGTGAAAAGCCGGCCGCTGATGCGGCAGCTGCCGATGCGCCCGCCGACCAACAGGCCGACAAACCGACCGACGATGCTGCGGGCGTCGAGTTTTTTGAAAAGCAAGTTCGGCCTTTGCTGGTTCAGCACTGTTACGAGTGTCATGCAGGCAGCGAGGAAAGTGGTGGCTTGCTGGTCGATGCCCGCGAGCACCTGCTGGCTGGCGGCGACTCGGGTCCGGCGATCGTGCCGGGCAAGCCCGACAAGAGCCTGCTCATCGAAGCGGTCAGCTACAAGAATCAAGATTTGCAAATGCCGCCGCAGTCGCGCTTGTCGGATGCGGAGATTGCGACGCTGACCGAGTGGATCGAGCGCGGCGCGCCCGACCCTCGCCAGGCCGCCGCGCCGGCTGCCGCGCCGGTCAAAGGAATGAGCCTCGAGGATGGCCGGCAGTTCTGGGCTTTTCAGCCGGTTGCCGATCCGACCTTGCCCGAAGTGCAGCGCAAGGAATGGGTGCAGACGCCGATCGACGCCTTCATTCTGGCCAAGCTCGAAGAGAGCGGGCTCGTGCCTGCTCCGCCGGCGGACAAGCGGACGCTATTGCGCCGCGTGTATCTCGACATGATCGGCCTGCCTCCGACGCCGGCCGAAGTCGACGCATTCCTCGCCGATCCATCGCCTAGCGCGTTTGCTCAAGTGATCGAGCGCCTGCTGCAGTCGCCCCACTACGGCGTGCGCTGGGGCCGGCACTGGCTCGACGTGGCTCGTTACGCCGATTCCAACGGCCTCGACGAGAATCTGGCTTACGGCACAGCTTGGCGTTATCGCGACTATGTCGTCGACGCGTTCAATCACGACAAGCCGTTCAATCGCTTTCTCGTCGAACAAGTCGCCGGCGATCTTTTGCCCGATGCCAATCGCGAGACGCACATCGCCACCGGTTTCATGTTGCTCGGGGCCAAGGTGCTCGCCGAGCCCGATCGCGAAAAGCTGCTCATGGATACGATCGACGAACAAGTCGATACGCTGGGCAAAGCCTTCCTGGGAATGACGTTCGGTTGTGCTCGCTGTCACGACCACAAATTCGATCCGATCTCGCAAGCCGACTATTACGCGCTGGCCGCGATCTTCAAAAGCAGCAAGACGTTCGGCGATACGAACACCGGCGCGATCAAGCACTGGAACGAATACGTCTTCGCCACGCCCGAGGAACGCGAGCAACTCAAGAAGATCGATGCCGCGATCGCCGAGAAGCAGAAAGTCGCCAATACCTACAAGAACAATGCGATCGCCAAAGTGCGCGATGAGGCTCGCGAGAAAGCGGCCGCTTATCTCGAGGCGGCCGCACAGTTCGATACCGATACATCGCTGGTCGAAGTGGCCCGCATCGCAGAACCGCTCGGCCTGCATCCTCGCATTTTGCACAACTGCCGCCGGCATCTCGCCTTTCACACCGAAGATGCGTTCTTTGCCAAGTGGCATGAACTGGTTCAAAGCGGCCGCACCGACGAGATCGCGGCGCACTACGAACCGCTACTCGCCACGGCCCGCGAGTGGGCTGAGACTAAGAAGAAGGATGCCAAAGCCAAGCCGCCCGAAGATGCCAACGTCGTGGCGGCGCATGCGGCTCTGTTCGATAACTCGGGCTTCATCTCGGTGCCAGCCAAAGCGGCCTTTGCGCTCGATGAAGCGACGCTGACCGAATACAACCGTCTGGCCGAAGAGGCTCGGTTGCTCGAAAGCTTTGCACCCGATTTGTCGTCGGCGATGAGCATCGGTGAAGGGACCGTGCTGGCCAGCCTGCCGATTCACTTTCGCGGCAGCCATCGCAATTTGGGTCAGCCCGTTTCGCGCGGTTTTCCGAAAGTCATGCAGACCTCGCCGGTCGAGTCGATCTGGCCGCGGCATCAAAGCGGCCGTCTCGAACTGGCCAATTGGCTCGCGAGCACGCAGCATCCGCTCACGGCTCGCGTCTATGTGAATCGGATCTGGCGATGGCACTTTGGGGCCGGAATCGTCAGCTCGACCGAGAACTTTGGCGTGCTGGGCGATCGGCCGTCGCATCCCGAGTTGCTCGACTGGCTGGCTCGCAACTTCATGGAAACCGGCTGGTCGACCAAGGAGCTGCATCGGCTGATCTTGAATTCGAGCGTCTATCAAATGGCGACCGTTCATCCAGGCAGCGAACACTCTGGCGAGATCGATCCGGAGAACCGCTTGCTGTGGCGGTTCCGGCCGCAGCGCTTGGATGCCGAGCAGGTTCGCGATTCCATTCTGTTCGTGTCGGGTCGCCTCGACGAGACGCTCGGGGGCAAGACAGTGCCGCTCCGCAATCGGCAATTCGTCTTCGATCACACATCGATCGATCACACCAAGTACGACAGCTTGCGGCGAGCCCTGTATCTGCCGGTCATCCGCAACAATGTCTACACGCTTTTTGAGCAATTCGACTTCCCCGATCCGACGATGCCCACCGGCAGCCGCAACGCGACGACGGTCGCTCCTCAAGCGCTGCTCTTGATGAACTCGGATCTCGTCATGGATTCGGCCGACGCGTTGGCTAAGCAGCTGATCGCCGAACACTCCGATGAAACGAAACGGATTCAGGCTCTGACGCGCATTCTGTGGGGACGCGATGCAACCGCTTCCGAAGAAGACCAGATCCATAACTTCCTGACCGATGTGACGGGTGCCGGAGGGGTGGCCAATGCGAGCCTCGGTACCGTCGAGGCCGATCGCGCTTGGTCGCTGGTTTGTCAAAGCCTCATAATGAGCAACGAATTTTTTATGGTGAGGTAGTCCATGGCACGCAACCGATCCTCGTGCGCGCACTGCGATTCGAACTCCGATTCAAGTTCCGAATCGCTCGCCAGCGCACACCTGCAAAGCCGCCGCAGCCTGCTGAAGACCTCAGCGGTCGGTTTCGGCTATTTGGCTCTGAGCGCGATGCTGGGCCAGGAAGCGGGAGCGGCTGAGACGACCGCGATGCCGACCAATCCGCTAGCGCCCAAGCAACCGCACTTTGAACCGCGCGCCAAACGCATCGTCTTTCTGTTCATGAAGGGCGGTCCTTCGCACGTCGATACGTTCGATCCCAAACCGCTGCTGGATCGCGATCACGGCAAGCCACCACCCTTCGAGCTCCCCAAGGTCCTCTTTGCCGCGCAAGGCAATTTGCTCAAGTCGCCGTGGAAGTTCAAGCAGTATGGCGAAAGCGGCTTGCCGGTCAGCGAATTGTTTCCGCACGTGGCCCAGCACGTCGACGATCTGTGCATTTTGCGCAGCGTCCATGGCACCAACCCGGCTCACGGCGGCGCGCTGCTGAAGCTGCATACCGGCAGCGATCAGTTCGTGCGGCCGAGCATGGGCGCATGGATTACGTACGGCCTGGGAACCGAGAATCAAAACTTGCCCGCGTTCGTGACGATCTGTCCGACGCTCGCGCACGGCGGCGTCAACAACTGGGGAGCGGCTTTCTTGCCCGCCCATTGTCAAGGGACGCCGATCGGCAACGCGAGCCTGGCGGCTGCGGCTGCGAAAGTGAAGCACATTCGCAACACGCGGATCGATCCCGCTCTGCAGCGCCGACAGCTCGATCTGCTCGCGGCGATGAACCAGGCAGACATGGAGCGGACCGGCCGCGATCAGGCGCTCGAAGGACGCCTCAATTCGTTCGAGCTGGCTTATCGCATGCAGTCGGCAATGCCCGAGGTGCAGGACCTCAGCGGCGAAACCGCTGAGACAAAGAAATTGTACGGCATCGACGATCCAGTGACGGAAAACTTCGGCCGTCAATGCTTGATGGCTCGGCGCTTTCTCGAAGCGGGAGTGCGGTTCGTTCAGGTCACGCACAGCGACAGCGAAGTGCAGTGGGACCAGCACGGCGAATTGTACAAAGGACACAGCAAGAATGCCGCCGAAGTCGATCGTCCGATCGCCGGCTTCCTCGCCGACCTGAAGGCTCGCGGGCTACTAAAAGATACGCTCGTGCTCTGGGGTGGCGAGTTCGGCCGGACGCCGACTTCGCAAGGCAGCGACGGCCGCGATCACAATCCGCACGGCTTCACGATGTGGATGGCTGGAGGCGGC
>JBQCEI010000592.1:0-8566 GCA_051960375.1 Aureliella sp.
GGCCTCAGCCACTCATCGGTATAGCGACGGACCGGCGGAGCGCAACATCTTTGCAACCGCTCGCGATGCTGCGGGCAACGTGTACCTGGCAAACGGTTGGCAGGTCGCAGTCGCCGACGTTGCACCCGAGCTCAGCATCTCAGGCGCGGCGGAAGTCGAAGCAGGAGCGCTCTACAAGCTCGATCTGTCGGCGATCGATCCGGGCGACGACTCCTTGAGCGGCTGGACGATCAGCTGGGGCGATGGCGCGGTCGACTCGTTGCCGGGCGATGCGACTTCGGCCCAGCACGTCTATCATCCGCGCTACGCGAAACCGACGCGTTACAAGATTCAAGCCACCGCCCGCGACGATGACAACGCGAGCGGATCGCCGTACCGATCGAACACGCTTTCCATTTCCGTCGTCCCCGACACCAGCCTGAAATTGCCCACGATCGATTTTGAGCGGTCGGCCGTTGGCGCTCGATTGCGTCCGGGAAACCGAATTAGCGATCAGTTCGCTGCACTCGGCCTATCGGTATCTACGCTTAGCGAGACTCAGTCGCCCATGATTCTCGCGGCAGGGCAGGTGACGGACGATGAGCACGATCGCGGAAAGAACGATTGCTGGCCGATTGGAAACGTATTGGCGATCGCCGACGAGAACGGCGGTTCGTCGCTCGATAGCGATGCAATCAGTGGCACGCTGGTCTTTAACTTCGAAAAGCCGGTGCGTCTGGACGAGGTGCAGCTATTCGGCATCGCTGATGAGGGTTCGTCGATCCGATTGTTCGCCGACGACGGCACTGCCATAAGCTCCGTATCGATTCCGAATTGCGGCAGCAAGAGCTTGCAAGTCGTCGCGCTGAATGCGAGCCACGTGGGCCGAATGGAGATCGTACTTGCAAGCGGCGGAGCGGTGGCCAGCATCGTTTCTTGTCGCGACAATCGACCAATTCCGATTCCCGAATCGCGTTACTTCGTCATCGATGCGGGCAACCGGATCTTCCGCTACTCTGCGCAAGGGTTCGACATCGGCGATTTCGAAGTCGCGCCAGGCATGCACGCTCGCGGCATCGCGGCCGATCGCGATGCCAACCTCTTGTGGATTATCAGCGAAGAGGGAAACCAAGATCGCGTCTACGTCTATGACACGGCCCGAGAGCGTCTGCTCGGCTCGTGGAAGCCGCAAGGGGTCATCGCGCCGCAAGGCATCGCGACCGATGGCAACGACATCTGGATTCTCGATGGCAGCTCGAATCGCGTCCTGCGTTATGCCTCGGCCGCTCATCGACGTTCCGGAGCGATGGCCGCCAAAAGCAGTTTCGCGCTCCGCGGCGATAACCGCCAGCCCAACGATCTGGTCACCGACGGATCATCGCTTTGGGTTGTCGACGGTGGCAGCGACAAAGTTTACGCCTACCAGCGCGATGGCAGCTTGCTCAATCAATGGGCACTCGATCCGGCCAACAGCGATCCTGTCGGCATTGCGATCAACCCGAGTTCAGACGACGGCATCTACGTCGTCGACGCAACCAGCCAGCGAGTCTACAGCTATCCGCGTCGCACGCTGCCGGTGAACGGCTCGCAGTTGGCCGTCGACAGTTTTGCACTGGCCACCGGCAACTCCAGTCCGATCGGTTTGGCCGATCCCGGTGATCCGATTCGATTCGGCGACCTCTATTCGGGCACGCTGACCGCGGGCCAAGTTGTCGACTGGACCATCTCAGCCACCGCAGGGCAAAATATCTACGTCCACTTCGAGACGCTCAGCGCCTGGATGCAGTCGGACCTGATCGCACCGGACGGCCATGTGATCTACTCGAAGATATCCAATCGACCTTGGGGACTCGATTCGGGCAGCCTCTCGCTTCCGGCGACGGGCAACTACACGTTGCGGCTGACTGCGAATGCGACTTCGGCCCCCAACTATGCCTTTCGAGTTTTCGACATTCCGCCGCCCGACGTGCACGAGATCACCTTCGGGCAAGTCGAAGAAGGCGCTCTCGAGTCACCGGGCCGAGCCGATCAGTGGACGTTCACCGCCGCCAGTGGCACGCGGCTGTATCTCGATTTCCTCACGCTCCAGACCGTCGTCGGTGGCGATCTGGTCGTCGACGTCGTGGCGCCGAGTGGAGCGATCATCAGCACGCGCACCGCGACGCGAGTGAACAGCCTCGATCAAGGTTTTACATTGCTCGAGAGCGGAGTGCATACGCTCAAGATGCATGCCGCCTTCGACGGCGCGCAGACGCCCTCGTATTCGTTTCAGCTCTGGCAAGTGCCGGCTGACGATGTGGGGCAGCTCACTTATCGCCAGTCGGCCAGCGGCACTATCGAAGTGCCCGGCGCTCGCGACCGCTGGACATTCGATGCGGCCGCTGGTCAAAACGTATTCGTCGACTTCGTGCGCATCACCGGCGGCGACCTCCGCGTGCAAGTCGTCCTGCCCGACGGCAACACGCTGGCCAGCCGCACCTTCTCTCTCCCGGCGGGGCTCGATCAAGAACTCGTGCTGCCACAGTCGGGCACTTACACCGTGATCGTCGACGGCGCCGGGACCGCGAACCTCAACACGTACGAGTTCACGCTCTGGGATATTCCGCCCGAACTCATCGAGCCAACCACGCTGAACACGACGCTCAGCGGCTACGCGGTACCCGGTCAAACCGTCCCTTTTGAGTTCCAAGCGCAAGCCGGAACGCCGATTCTGCTTGACTTGATCGAGACGAGCAATCAAGCGCTCGGCGTGACGATCATTCAACCCGACGGCCAGACGCTCATCACCCGTGCGACCAAGGACACGCTGGCGACGCTGCCGCAGACAGGCACCTACCGGGCGCTGGTCGCCCGCGCCAGCCCGTCACTGCTCGACGGACACGGCGACTACGCCTTTCGCATTCAGGACGCCAGTTCGCCCGAGCGCGGCGAGCCCGACAATCGCGGCACGCGCTTCTATGTCGCCTTTCCGCCGAACTTGCGCGAGGTGTTTGTCACCTACGATCCCACCTTCAGCCTCTCTGTAACCTCGGCAGTCGATACGTCGGGCACGGTGCAGATTCCGGGGCTCGGTTTCTACACCACTTATGAAGTGAAGGCCGGCGAGGCGACGGTGATCGCGTTGCCGGCGACCGTTGAGCTGTCCGACCCTGACAAGGTGCTCGATCGCGGAATTCTGGTCACTGCGCTCGACGAAGTGAGCGTCTACGGGCTCGACCAGTTTCAGTTCTTAACCGAGGGCTTCACCGCGCTGCCCACCGATGCGATTGGAAAAGACTATTACGTGCTCGGCTATGCCAACACGGTGAACTACGCCATCGGCGGCGGCACGAATTTTACGCTGGCGGCCACAACCAACAATACGCAGGTGACGATCGTGCCGTCGGTCGCAGTGGGCACGCATGCGGCCGGCGTTCCCTTTACGATTACACTCAATCAAGGCCAAGCGTATACGCTGCACACCAGCGTGCCGCTGTTCGCCGATCTGAGCGGCACGCGCGTGACTGCCACTGAGCCGATCGCTCTCTTCGGCGGTAACACGGCGACTCGAGTTCCCAGCGGGTTCAGCGCGGCGAACCATCTGATCGAACAGCTGCCGCCGCTGGAGGCCTGGGGACGGCGCTTTATCACGTTGCCGCTGGCCACGCGCACCGGTGGCGATACCTTTCGCATCTTAGCCCAGCAGGATGGAACCGAAGTTCGCATCGATGGCCAGCTCGTCGCCACGCTCGCCGCTGGACAGTTCGATGAACGCATCCTGACCGCCGGCTCGATCATCGAAGGTTCGGTACCGCTGCTGGTCGCTCAGTACTCGAACAGTTCGGCCTTTGACAACGCTCAGGCCGATCCCTTCATGATGCTCGTTCCGCCGTTCGAGCAGTACTTGAACGATTACGTGCTGACCACGCCGGCGACCGGTTTCGATACGAACTTCGCAAATCTGGTCGCACCGACGTCGGCCATCGAAAGCGTGACGCTGGATGACCAGGCCGTGCCGGCAGCCGCTTTTGCGCCGATCGGTGCGAGCGGTTACTTGGGCGCTCGCATCGCGATCAGCGTCGGAGCCCATCATTTTCACGCCGATGAGCCGCTGGGCGTTTCGATCTATGGCTATGCCCCGTTCGATGCCTACGGATACTTCGGTGGCATGAGCGCCGGCAGCGTGGCAGCGGTCAGCAGCTTAACGCTCACTCCGGGCGATGTCGCTTTGCCGACCGGTACGCAGCACACCGTCACCGCCGCAGTTTTCGATCGTTTCGGCGCGCCGCTGCCAGGCGTGCGAGTGGACTTCACCGTCGTAGGAGCTTCCACCGAGCGATACTTCGCAGTCACCGATCGCGATGGCCGCGCGTCGATCGTTTACACGCGCACCGCGCCAGGCAGCGACACGATCACCGCTTCGGTCGCTGGCCAAGTGCAAACGGCAACCGCTGCGTGGCTCGCCGCTTCGCCGATCATCCACCTAATCCAGCCCGCGACGGGCGATCAAGTGCCTGCAGGCAAGCTGCTGATCACCGGCATCGCCTCGCCCGGTTCCCCCGGCGCTGCGATTGTCGAAGTAACGGTCAACGGCCGCCGCGCGGATGTGCTCGACGCGGCCGGCAACTTCTTTGCCGTAGTCGACGTGATGACGGATTCGCAGACGTTCGTGTTTACGGCGACAGACAGCTTTCGCCTGGAAGCATCTACCACGCTCACCTTGGTCGGTGTGAGCGACACCGATACAAGTTTCGATCTGCAGCAGAGCAGCGACGTTACCGCATCGACCAGCGTGCAGTTCTCGGGCACGACGTTCAACCGCAAGACGCATCGCGTGCTGGCCGACATGCGAGTGCGCAACGCGGGCGCTGAACCGCTCGATCCGGCGATCGCCGTGCAACTGGATCGCATCGCTCCAAGCAGCGTTCATCTGGTAGCTGCCGATTCCGTTTCCGACGACGGTCATTCCTTGATGGTGTTCGATTCGGAGTTGCCGCCGGATGGGCTAGCCAGCGGGCAAGTCAGTGCACCGATCGCGATTGCGCTCGATGATGCGGCGCTCGATCGCTTTGCGCTCGAGCTCTCCGTGCTGGCTCGGAACAATCGCCCACCACGGTTTGTCAGCAGCCCGCAGCTTGAGATCGCTGCGGGTTCGACGTATCGCTACGCAGCCTCCGCCATCGATCTTGACAGCTCGCGCATCACCTATGCCTTAACGAGCGCACCGACTGAGATGCAGATCGACGCCGACACCGGCGTGATCACTTGGCCGGTCAGTGCCGATTGGGTCGGTTCCCATCAGATCTCGATCACGGCCAGCGATGGCCGCGGCGGAGTGGCGACGCAGACCTTCACGCTATCAGTGCTCTCGTCGCTGCCCAACCGCCCGCCGGTATTCCAGTCAGCCCCGAACACGGGTGTCTTACCCGGAGCCGATTATCGTTATGCGGCCGAGGCGAGCGACGCCGACAACGACGCGATCGTGTTCAGCCTCGCTGAAGGGCCGAGCGGCATGACGGTCGATGCAGCTTCGGGACTCGTGAGCTACGACAATGCGGTCAGCGGTGTGTATTCGGTCGCGCTCACCGCCAGCGACACGCGCGGCGGCACTGCGACTCAGCGCTTTACTCTGCAAGTCGGTTCGTCGAGCGGCATCGGTTCACCGACGATTCTTTCGACGCCGCCGGTGACGACCGTCGCAGGTTCGCAGTACGTGTATACCGTCTGGGCCGTCGATCCGATGCAGTCGCAGCTCGAATTCTCGCTGCTCGAAGCGCCCGCAGGGATGGCGATCGATAGCGCATCGGGGCGCATGACCTGGCAGCCAACCAGCAGCGACGTGGGCACCGAGCCGAGCGTGCGCATCGAAGTCCGCAATGCGCTCGGCGGCATCGGCTCGCAAGCCTATCGCTTGGCCGTGCTCGCGGTACGGCCAGGCGCCGCGCCGGTGTTCCAATCGAAGCCGCTTGTGATCACAACCGTCGACCAAGTCTATCGCTACGCTGCCCAGGCAAGCGACCCCGACGGTCAACCGCTCGTCTACGGTTTGGCCACAGCCCCGGCGGGCATGGCGATCAACAGCACGACTGGCGAAATCACATGGACGGCATCTGCCGGCGATCGAGGCGAGCATCGCATCTTGATCACCGCTACCGATCCGGCAGGACTCGTCGGTTATCAGGCCTACGCGTTGTCGGTGCGGGGGCTCAACACGCCTCCCGAGTTTGTCAGTTCGCCCGAGTTAAGCACCACCCTCGGCAATGCGTATCGCTACAACGCTCGGGCAAGCGACGCAGAAGACGAAGTGACTTACGCGCTGGTGGATGCGCCAGCCAGCATGCTGATCGACGTGCGCGGTGGTGCGGTCACTTGGCGGCCGTCGCTGAGCGACGTCGGCACTCACCTCGTCACCATCCGAGCGACAGACGCTCGCGGGCTAGCGGCGGACCAAACGTTCGAGCTAATCGTTGCAGCCGACTCCGAAGCGCCGACGATTGAGATTGCCATGAGCGAGGCCAGCGTTGATGTTGGCCAGAGCGTCACAGTGCGAGTGAGCGCCTCGGACAACGTCGCCGTGACTTCGCTCTTGCTGTATGCGAACGGCCAGCCGCTGGCCCTCGATCCGAGTGGCGAGGCGACATTCACTGCGACTGCCAGCGGCTTTCAGCAGTTCGTCGCTACGGCGGTCGATGCATCGAGTAATGCAGCTTCGGCCCGCGCGCTGCTTCGCGTCCGCGATGCCAGCGACACGACACCGCCGACCGTCTCGATTCAGTCGCCATCCAGCAACGCTGTGCTGACGTATCTGACCGACATTGTCGGCAGCGTTACCGATGCGAACTTGGAAAAGGTCGTGCTCGAGTACTCGCGTCTAGGCATGAACAACTGGCACACGATTGCAGCGAGATCGATTCTCGATGGCGGCCCTATCGCTGTCGATGCCGACCGCATCGGCACTTTTGACCCGACGTTGCTCCTCAACGATCAGTATGAAATTCGCCTGACGGGAACTGACCTTAACGGACTGAGCGCATCGACATCGATCGTGGTGAATCTCGAAGGCAATGCCAAGATCGGTACGCTCGAGATTCCGTCGGCCGAAGAGTGCCAAACCTGCTCGGCGGGGGACGTGACGATTCCGGTGGCAGGCGGACCGCCGATCGCGATCACTCGTCAGTACAGTACGCTCACCGCCGATCAGTCGGGCGACTTTGGCCAGGGCTGGCAGTTTTGCATGGCCGAGCCGAACCTGCGCGAGACGCCGGCCCGCTCCGAGTTCGAAGACATCATGGGACAGTTCGCGGCCTTGCCATTCCGCGAAGGGCAGAAGGTATACATCACCACGCCGACGTGCGAGCGCGTCGGCTTCACCTTCAGTCCAACATTGCATACCGGCGTTTGGTCCGAAGTCGGCTCGGCGTTCTACGACCCGCGATGGGTGCCCGATCCAGGTGTCGACTGGCAACTGTACGGCGAAAACGACTACACGCGGCTCACCGGTATCGCCTCGGGCGAGTTCGATTTGAATGGACTGCCGCTGCCGCTGGTGCAATACGAAGGCGATCAATACATCCTGGCCGGGCTGAGCGCTTCGTACAATCCGCTCGGCTATCAACTGATCTCGAAAGACGGCACTCGCTATCACTACAGTCAGAGCGAAGGGCTGTTGGACGTGACCGATCGCCATGGGAACAAGCTGTCGATGACGGCCGACGGCATCACCAGTTCTTCGGGCCAAGCCGTTCAGTTCCAGCGCGACACCGAAGGCCGGATCACAAAAATCGTCGACGGCGAGGGACGCGAGACGACGTACACCTACAACGCCGACGGCGAACTGGTGAAAGTTGAATATCCAAGCGGCTTGTCTAACACGTATCGCTATACCGCCGATCATTTGCTGGCCGGGATCAATGAAGGCGCGAATCCGTCGGAGCAAGAGATGCTGACGCGGAGTTTCCAGTACGACGCCGCGGGCCGTCTGGCCGCGACGCTCGATGCCTTCGGTTATTCCAACACGCAGACCTACGACCTGGCGACGCGCACGCAAACCAACTTCGATGCGCTCGGCAACGCAACGATGTACCAGTACGACGCGCGCGGCAACATCGTCTGGGAACGCTCGCCGACCGGCGCAACGATCACGATGGAGTACGACGCCGACGACAACCGCACGCGCATCGTCGATGAAATGGGCTTCGCCACATCGTTTACTTACGATGCCCACGGCAATACGACTTCGGTAACCGATGCGCTCGGCAACACGACCAGCTTCGCTTATGACAAAGCCAACAATGTCGTCTATCAGCGCGACGCCCGCGGCGGCGAGTATTTTTACTATTACTCCGACGATGGAGACGGCCGCGGCAAGGACATCACCCGCGCGGTTCAGCCCGGCGGCGGCGACTCGCAACTCACGTACGACACGGCCGGACGACTGCTCTCGGTAACCGACGTCGACGGCCGCGTGCGGCGCTACGAGTACGGCAACCAGCCGTATCCGGTGCGGATCACCGAACGCGATGGTAGTTCGGTTCAAATCGAGTACAACGCGCATGGCCATATCCAAGCCTACATCGACGAGCTCGGGCGGCGCACGACCTACACCTAC
>JBQCEI010000593.1:0-3505 GCA_051960375.1 Aureliella sp.
AACCTTTCGAGAGCGGTCGCATTCGCTGGGGAGGCACCGGCGGCGATCAGTACTATTATCTTTGGTGCTGGATGAATCGCTGGTTTTGGGTAACCGCCAACGACCGGCCACACCGTCCGCGCGAGCATGCCCACGGCCGTGCAATGCTCGTGGCAATCGCTAGCGACGCCGACGCACCCGAACTCGTTGCCCATGCCAGACAAACGTTGGCTCGGGGCGGCAAGGTCGTGTTGCTCAGTGACAACGACTTCGCAAGCGATGACAAGCCGATCGACCGCGATGCGAGTCGCGCTCTGGATCAAGCGAAGAAGATTGCCGGCTCCGAATCAGTTGACTCAGCAACCGCGCAGTGGTCAGACAAGCCTGTGCCGCACTGGCGCAGCGACGCTCGAGGCGGCACGCTCATCGTCGTGGCTGATGCGCGGCGTCTGCGCAACGCCGGTTTCTCGCAGCCCGAGATCGCCCCGAGCGCGCCCCTCTTGAAATGGGAAAACGAGCTGCGTCAGTGGTTGTTTGAGCAGCCGTAGAAACCGATAATGCCGTCGGTTCACTCATGCCCATTTTTTACCGCGGAGACGCGGTAAAAAAAGGAGCGGGCATTTTTCACAATCCCCAAGTCTCTACGATAGGCATGGCATGACGCGCTTGATTGTTCAAGACTTATGTAAGCACTACGTCACCGAAGCGGAAACGCTGGTCGTTCTCGACGGAGTGAACTTCACGCTCGAGGCGGGGGACAACCTGGCGATCGTCGGGCCGAGCGGTTCGGGCAAGTCGACGCTGCTTTATATCTTGGGCACGCTCGATCGCCCGACCAGCGGCCGCGTCGAGATCGACGGGGTCGATCCCTTCGCTCTGGCGAGCAACGCGCTGGCTCAGTTCCGCAATCAGATGGTCGGGTTCGTGTTTCAGGACCATCACTTGTTGCCGCAGTTGACGGTGCTCGAAAACGTCTTGCTGCCGGCGATGGCGGCCGGGCGACCCAGCCGCGAAGCCGCCGAGCGAGCCCGCCACTTGATTGACGAAGTCGGCCTGTCGGCTCGCACCGAGCACGTCCCCGGCCGGCTCAGCGGCGGAGAGCGGCAGCGGGTTGCGGTTGCCCGCGCATTGCTGCAACACCCGAAGCTGTTGCTGGCCGACGAACCGACCGGCAACCTTGACGCAGAGACGGCCGACACCGTGGCCGAGTTGCTGTTCGATTTGCCGCGGCGCGAAGGAGCTTCGCTGGTGGTGGTCACTCACAGCGATGCTTTATCGCATCGCGCAGCGCGTTGTCTGCGTTTGAAAAATCATCAGCTGGCTGCCGTCGCATGAACACACAGGAATCGAGCTCAGGCGCAGAAAAACGCGAACCGCAGGCGCTCGACGCGCCCGGCAAGGTCCCCAACCTGATGACGCTCGTATGGCGAAGCCTCACTCGCTTTCGCGCACTGCATTTGGCATTGGCCATCGGCATCGCGGCGGCGACGAGCGTCATCGTCGGCGCACTGGTCGTCGGGGATTCAGTGCGAGGCAGCTTGCGCGGGCTGGTGCTCGAGCGTTTGGGACGCATCGAATGCGCGATGCTCGCGCAGCGATTCTTCGATCCGGCCATGCTCGACCGAGCATCGCAACAGTTCGCCGGCGAGAATGTCGCAATAGCTCCGCTGATCGTTCTGCCGAGCGTCGCTGTCGAGCTCAATCGCGACGGCCAGTTGCAGCGTGCCGCGCAGGTGCAAGCGCTCGGCACCGGGCCGGAATTCTGGCGCTTGGCACCCTCCGATCGATCGCTTGAGTCGGTCGACTTGAAAACCGATGAAGTTGCGCTGAATGCAGCGCTGGCCGCGGAGCTCGGCGCGAAGGTCGGCGACGAAATCACGGTCCGCTTGCCCAAGGGCGTCGGCGTGCCGGCCGATAGTCCGCTCGGTCGCCGCGATGAAGCCTCGGCGAGTTTGCCGCGCCAGCGCGTGGCGGCGATCCTGCCTGACGAGAGCGTCGCCGATCTCGATTTCCGCGCCGGCCAGGAAGCTACGCGCAACGTGTTTCTGCCGCTGGCCTCCTTGCAAGACGCGCTCGAGCAACCCGATCGCGTCAACGCAGCGGTCGTTACCCGCCAAGCTGCACAAGGTGCATCGGCTAAGCCATCGGAAATCACGCTCGAGGAAGCTCAGCTTTTATGCGATCGCATCAACCAGCAAGTTCGCCCGACACTGGCTGACTACGGCTTGAAACTGGCTCGCCATCGCCGCATATTCCCCGATGAAACGATCGGCGAGAAAGCGGATGGGGAAGTCAAGGATATCTTCGATTATTTTCAGATCACCAGCGATCAATTGATCATCGACGACGTGTCGCTGCGGCACTTGTACGAAGGGCTGCAAGAGTTCTCTCCGAAGCGAGCGATGAGTTATCTAGTCAATGAGATCACCGCGATCACGCCCGATAACGAGATCTCACCGATCAAGGTAACGTACTCGATCGCGATCGGCCTTGAAGGCTGGGACGAGATCGCCAGGCAGCTGGTCGAGGCCGAGAGCGACCCGGTCGCCATCCAGCGGCCCGACTCGTGTTGGGTCAGCAGTTGGCTAGCCGATCGCATGGACATCGAGCCCGGCATGTCGCTGCAGGTCAGTTACTTTCAGCCCGAGACGGTTGATGGGCGCGAAGTCGAGGTGATGAATACGTTCAACGTCGTCGGGGTCGTGCCGGTCACCGAACCGGCCAAAGGGTATGTTCGCAATCGCCCGGCTCGTTTCGACAAAGCGCCGACGCTGCTGAACGATCCCGACATGACGCCGGTCGTACCAGGCATCACCGATCAAGATTCGATCTCCAAATGGGACTTGCCATTCAAGCTCACGCGCGACATCCCCAAAGAAGATGACGAATACTGGCAGAAGTATCGTCTGACTCCCAAACTGTTCCTGCGCTACCGCACCGCGGCGCGACTGTTCGGCAGCCGGTTCGGATCGGCGACAGCCATTCGCATCGACGCCGACCAGGTCGACGAAGAGAAACTTCGCCAGCGAGCAGCCGAAGCGTTGTGGCCGGCCAAAGCGGCTTTAGGGCTGCAATTTGTGCCGACTCGTCAGATGCAGTTGCATGCCGCATCGGGCACCACGCCGTTTGACGGATTGTTCCTGGCGCTGAGCTTCTTCGTCATCGTGGCGGCGCTGATGTTGGTGGCGATCTTGTTTCGGCTCAGCATCGAGCAGCGAGCCGATCAGTGGGGCCTGCTGTTGGCTACCGGCTTCAGCTACAAGCGCGTGCGAGGCTTGCTGCTGCGCGAGTCGGCGGCGATCGTCGTCGGCGGAGTGTTGCTGGGCATTGTGCTGGGGTTGGCTTATGCGCGGCTGATGATCGCGGGCTTGGAAACGTGGTGGGTAGGGGCGATCAGCACCCGCTTTCTGCATTTTGGTTTTACTCCGCGCAGCTTGCTCATCGGATGTGCCGTGGGCGGACTGGCATCGCTGGCGACGATCGTGGTCAGCATGTGGCGTCTCAATCGCAAGGCGCCGCTCGATCT
>JBQCEI010000594.1:0-3996 GCA_051960375.1 Aureliella sp.
ATGCCAAAAAAGCGAAATCCCAGCCGACGTCTTCGACCCTTTCGCTCAGCGGGATCGCGCAGGACGATGCGGCAGTCACGCGGTTCGTATCGTCGCTGCGCGAGGCGGGCGTTTTCGACCAGGTCGACTTGAAGGCTTCCAGCCAAGTGGCCGGTGAAGATGGCGGGCGACAGTATCAACTCGAATGCCGTTATCAGGACATGCCATGAACAAAGTGGTCGCCATCCTCAATCGATTCCGCCAGCGTGCCGCGCTGAACTTGGCGTTCATCGGCATGACCGCCGCGCTCGGCTTTCTGGCGTGGCTGGGCAGCAGCCATCTGCAAAGCCAGCTGCGGCAAATCGCCGAGTACACCGCCGAACGCGAGTGGATGCTCGAGCAAGAGGGGGAATTGCGAGCCACTTCGCTGGCTCTGCAGGAACGATTGACCTCAGTCAAAGCGGTCCTCGACACGCTGCAGGCCAAGCTGCCACCGATACCCGAAGAATCGCAGTTCCTGCACGAGCTCTCCCAGCTTGCGGCAGAGTCTGGCGTAAGTTTGAGTGAATTTCGACCCGGCGGCGTGACCAAGCGGGCCGATTGCAAAGAGATCGACCTCCGCATGCGCGGTACCGGCGAGTATGCGAGCGTCTGCCGCTGGCTGGACAGTCTCGACGATGTGCCGAGATTCGTTCGCATCGCCAACATCACCTTCTCGGGTCCGTCGACCGCGGGTGGTGACTGCATCGTCGACGTTGAACTCGACCTGTTGTTCGGACTGGAAACCCCGCCGCAACTGGCCGCAGCGGTGAAGCCATGATCGCAGGAAGTTTAAAACCGAAAACGCCCGCGCAGTGGATCAAGCTGGCGCTCATTCCCGTCCTGGGCATCGGCTTGCTGGTCGCGCTTTGGCAGCAGCCGAAGCCGGCCGATGAACCAGCCGCGACTGCGCCCACAGAGACACCGGCGGTGACTACGGCCGCGGAGACTCCGGCGGCGCCGACGAGCCTCAAAAAATCGGCTTGGCCCAAAGCTCGGCTCGAAGAAGTGCTCGCGTTCAATCCGTTCGAGGCCCAGCACACGGTTGAGCTGGCCGAAGGAGCCGAGGCGGATGCGGTCGGCGCTGAATCGATTTCGACCGTCGCTCGTCCGGGCGACAAATCACGACCGCGACTGGTCGCCACCGGCAAACTGCAAGCCATCTTTGTCGATGCGCAGGGAGCTGCAGCGATTTTCGACTCGCAAGTGATCCATGTGGGCGACGCGCTGCCCAGCGGCGGGCGAGTCGTCGAGATCACTTCCGATGGGATCATGCTCGAGGGACGGTGATTTTTCAACGCACAGGCGGCGGAGATAAAGAAGAGTTCGCAGCGGAAAGGCGCACTTGTGGCTGGTTCATTATCCAAATCGCGCTCTCCTCGAATCGATCGCCGCAGCATGCGCCTGCGCGGCGCGTTCAGCTTGATCGAGTTGACGATCGTGATCCTGGTGCTCGGCATCTTGTCGGCGGTATCCGTGCCGCGTTTTACCGATTCACTCAGGCAATACCGGGTTCAAGCGGCGGCGGATCGGATCGTCGCCGATCTGGCTCGGACTCAGGCGGCAGCGTATGGGTCCAGCGCCTCAAAGACGATCACCTTCAACGTCTCAGCCGGCAGCTACCAAGTGACGGGCGTCAAATCGCTCGACCATTCGTCGAGTGCCTACAGCGTCGAGCTAACGCAGGATCCTTATCAATGCACGCTCGTGTCGGTGTGGGACCAAATCGGCATGCAAAGCCTCATATTCGATGGCTACGGCTTGCCCAATAAAGGAGGCAACATCGTCGTGTCGTGCGGTGGGGCTTTGAAAACGATCAAGGTGAGCTCCAGCACCGGGACGGCGGTGATTCAATGAGCCAGGCGATTGAATCGGAACACCCGCGAGCTCTGCCCGCATATCCGCGCCGGGGATCGATGTTAGCGGAATTGGTGATCGCGATCGCGGTTTCATCCATCCTGCTGCTGGGCATCCAATCCGCTCTGTCGATCGCGTTGCGAGGGGTGCCCGATCCGAAATCAGGGGCGGCAAGCACCCTGCAGGCCAATCGGATCGTCGATCAGCTGACCACCGAACTGGAAACGGCGATTTATATCAGCGAGCGATCCGCGACGAGCATCGGCTTTACGATCCCCGATCGCAATGGCGACGGCAATGCCGAGAGAGTTCGCTACGCGTGGACGGGAACGCCCGGTGGCATACTCACCCGGCAATACAACGGCGGCACAGTTGAAACGATCGGTGACAGTGTCGACTTGTTCAATCTGACACCGTCCACCAAGAGTGTCAGCGCATCTTATCCACTAGCGGGCGTCGAAGACCTGCTCGAATCCTTGCTCGTCGACAACTACTCGACTAGCGGACTGGGGAACAATGACGTTACGACATCGAATTGGCTGGGGCAGTATTTCACTCTTACCTTGCCCGCGGGAGCTGTCTCGTGGCGACCAACGCGCGTGCAGTTCATGGCCAAGAAGAACTCGGTGCCCGGGACAACTTCCGTAGAGCTGCAAACCGTCAGCAATTTGCTGACTCCTTCAGGCACAGTAGTGGAACAGTACACGCTCGCCGACACCGCAATGACCACCGGTTACGCATGGCAGTCATTCAACATCACGAAAATAGGCTCACAAACTTCAGGATCCTCGTTCGCCCTGGTGCTCCGGCGCACAGGAGGTAGCAAGTCGCTCACCGCGCAAAGCACCAATGCCATTGCCGGGATGGAAAAGTCGTCCAACGGCAACTCCTGGAGCTACGACAACGGAAAGGCTCTCGTATCACGCCTCTACGGAAAGCTGACTCGTTCCACCGGTACCGGTTCCTATAGCACCCGCTACTATACGTCGATGGATCTGGCCCTGCGCATGAGTGCCACAGCGCCAACCCTTCGCACTACGGCTGGGCTGTTCAATCACCCGGAAGTGCTCACCGGCAAGTGGGAACTGAAATTCGACCAAAACCCGACAACCGTGGACATCAACGGCGACGGAGCGCCGGACTGGAGCGTGAGCGGAGGTGGCACGTTTGACACGACATCCGTCACGAACGGAGTTTGGCGATCGAGCGGGGTATTGCTCAACACCAGTCCGGGCTGCGACTTTGCCCAGACGACAGTCGTCGATGTCAAATTCCAGAGTATGAATCGAGGTGGTCGCGGGGCGATTTTCTCGATGAACGCCCTGCGGTCCGGCTCCACTTGTGCCCCTGTGACGGTGACGCTTGCCAAGCAGGCCGATGGCACGCAGACGCTCAGTTTGCAAACCAAGACGGCCGACTTGGTGACGTTGTCGCTTCTCTCGATCGACAATCTCCCAGCTCAACCGGTCTATCTGCAATTGGTCCTTCACCCAGGCGACTCCAGCATCAGCATGACCGTCAACGGCGTCGAATACGGAACGTTTACGCTGATCCCCTTTTTGTCGAGCGACGCAAGCCGCGCAGCGACGATCGGAGCCGACGGTGGTGTGGCCAACTTCTGGTACGCGAGCATCCGCGTTTTGGAGAATTAAAGTGTTCACTGCTCATCTCCATCGTCGCGGCTTACGCAAGCGCCGATCCGCTTTCAGCCTGGTCGAGGCGACGATCAGCGTAATGCTGGTCGGCCTGGTGATGGTAGGAGCCCTGCAAACGGTCGGTGCCGCGCAGCGTCGCGACCGGGACGCGGCCGATCGCATTCTGGGTCAACAGTTGGCCAGCGCGCTTCTGAACGAGATTCTCTTGCAGGCCTACCAGGAACCCGAGAGCGACTCTGCCGCCGCGTTCGGCTTGGAAGCCAACGAGGCCACCGGCAACCGCGCTCTATTCGACGATGTGGATGATTACGCCAATTGGACCTCCAGCCCTCCGAAGGATCGAAGCGGCAACGAAATTCCCAATTTCACCGGTTGGACGCGCAAAGTTAGCGTCGCCTGGGCCGACCCGGTCACGCTGGCGAGCACCGTTTCCAGCAACACCGGAATGAAAAAGATTACCGTTACT
>JBQCEI010000595.1:0-12044 GCA_051960375.1 Aureliella sp.
TTTGCAGAACCAATGGATGGTTATGTTTAAAATTTCCTATCCAATTTTATCTTAATTTTTTTTAAAAAAATTTCACCATGGGCTAGTGGTATGGCTAATGAACGAAAAAAAGTTAGAAAAAAGAGCCACTGGAATAGCCAGTGCCACACCCAAAAGCCCAAACGCGCAACTTCTAAACTCGCGCCTCGGGTCCCAAGTAGAGCGAGATCAGGTACGCCAGCGCCGTTTGAGGTCGAACCAGTGATCGGTTCCGCCTTGACCGAAGTTTTGGTCGACCGCGCTGGCGAACACCTGGGGAGCGGCTAAGTTCCACGCGGGCTCAGTTGGCTGGTCGTCGCTGCTCAGCGTCATGACGGTCTCCACCGGCAGCGCTTGCAGAAAATACATGTCGCTAACGTACTCCACGATAGCCGGCACGTCAGGGGCTTCACTCACAGGCTCGGCCGATTCGGCAGGGGAGCTTGGAGCGGATTCGGCTTGCGAATCGGGGTGGGCTTCGGCAGGTGCGCTCGCGACTTCGAGCTTCGCATTCTGGAAGCTCGACGGTCGCACTGGAAAATCGATGCCGAACAACAGCAGCTCGTCGCCTATCGCCGTGCTTAGCCGAGCACTGATTTGGATCGGACCATCATCGGTGACGCGGACCAGAAATTTTACAAGGGCACGCGGCTCTGCTTGGAGCGGCGTGCCGGGGCCAGCGAAGCCACCAGCGCCAAAAATGCCGTCGCCGGTTACTCGTGGTCTAACGCCGTTGATGTACGGTTCTAGGCTTTGCGGTTTGCCGACCACTTTCAAATTGTGTGAGTCGAAGCTGATATTCAAATAGGCTCCGAATACTCCAGTGGCGTCGGCTCGTTGATCGGCGACCGTGGCGACGACATAAAACTCGTCTCCTCGACTGGCCTGCGTGACCTTCTCGCCGGCGCTATCAACAGCCTCAAGACGCACCTCTACAGGTTCTTCGGCGAAATAGGGCGTGTCGGCCGGCGGGCTCACGAAGAGCCGAACGACTACCTGAAACTCTCGGTTGCCAGCATCCCGCAGCGTCACGGTCGATTCGGATCGCTGACGGTTCGTGTGTATGGACGTCGGGGCCGTATAAACCAGTTCTCGATCGTCGCGCACCGCTAGCTCGCCTATTCCTTCGGTGGTGATCGACGTGATGCGAGACGACTCGAGATGCAATTCCGTCGGCAAGTCGATCGTGATCGTCGAGCCCAGGAGGATATGGCTACGCAGGTAGGTGTGCCCGTCGAAGGAAGCGTCCGGCTGTGCGACGGCAGGCAAAAGGTCGACAACAAAAAGGTCGGCAGCCAAAAGGTCGGCAGCCAAAAGGTCGGCAGCCATCGCGCAGCGTTGCTCGAGCTGTTCAAAGCTGAGTCGCTTCCCATCGAGTGTGCGGCGGGGCGGTTTCGTCATTGCAGCGGAGCTCATCGCGGAGTAGGTTGAGTAAGCGCCGTTATGTGCCTACCGGCAAATGGCGACGGGCGTTGGAACGTCAAGCCTACCAAAGATCGGCTTAACCAAGAAGTTAAGCAAATATCGACGGAACGTCTACCAAAATTTCTTTTTTAACGCGGAGGCGTGGCGGAACCTCTGCGCTCTCCGCGCCTCCGCGGTAAAAAACGACCTCGGCGATGAACATAGCTATACTGACTGCGAAGTCAGTCTCACTCACTCGAAGAGGTTGTCAGTATGCTGGAAATATTCAAGTCCAACCCCGCGGTGGCTCTGCTGAAAAAAGACCACGATACGGTTCAGCAGTTGTTCGACGAGTTCAAATCGGCCAAGAGCAGGCCGGCCAAGAAAAGGATCGTTCGTGCGGCCCTCATCGAACTCAAGGTCCACGCCACCATCGAGGAAGAGATTTTTTATCCGGCGGTGCGCAAGGCGATCGGCAAAGAGATCATGAACGAGGCCGATGAGGAGCATCATGTCGCCAAGCTGTTGATTGCGGAACTCGACTCGATGGATGGCTCGGAAAGCCACTTCGATGCGAAGTTCACCGTGCTTGCCGAGAATGTGCGGCATCACATCAAAGAGGAAGAGAACGAGATGCTGACGAAGGCGAAGGGACTGAAACTCGACTTCGAAAAGCTCGCCGAAAAAATGCAGAGCCGCAAAGAGCAGTTGTTGGCCGATGGTGTGCCTGCGTTCGGCGAGCAGCGAATGGCCAAGGCCAGCCGCGGCAAGGGTGACTCGCCGGCCCAAGCAGCCAAGCGCAAAGCGCCGAAGCGCGTCACGCGCAAGAAGGCGTGAGCGCGGGGCCGCGAGAGTAGATGAAGCGTTTTTCACGTGGGCCTAGGATTTAAGTCCCGGCATAGGGCGGCGGTCCCTGCCGGGGCTTAAAAACCGATTTCTACCAGCTAGCGATGTTGGAACTGAACCCACATCAGTTCTTCTTGAAAAGTGCGTTTGTTCCAGACGAGTATCTCTGCCCAACCGTTGGCATCAGCGCCATAGTCCATCGCCATCGAGAGCGGATAAAACGTCCCTTGATATTCTCCGACGACATATCCGCCGACATCTAAAATGTAATCTCCCGGTTCCATTCCAAAGCGCTGTGCGGCAGAGCCGCCGATGACTTGGGTAATGTGAACGCCGCGAGGAGCGCGTTCAGGATAAACGCCGAAGAACCAGTTTTGGCTTGGCGGCGCAACGCTAGGTGCGATGCGCGCCGTACCGCGGGCTTCCTGTCGAAGGTATCGCTGCCCTTCGGGCCTTCGCTCTCCGGGCTCGCGCAGACGCGGCCACTCGGTGGCGTTAGGCGATTCACTAGGACTAGGCTGCGGCGACTCTCCTGCTCCGGGGCGCGTGCGAGGCGGCTGTCCGAGCAGCGTTGAACACGTCAGCAACGCAATGGCGAGCGACAAGGTCGGCTTGTGCATTCGAAAGTCTCCTCAGTCGAAATGTCAAAAGGAAAGCCAGCCCATGCGAAACGATGAAGCTCTGGGGATGATGCCACGAGCGATGCCAGTAAACAAGCCGACAATCGTTCATCTGCAAAAAGAGGAAGAGCTAGACGGGCACAGTCAGCCGGCTTGCCGGGTGCGTGACGGCAAGGGACTGCCGTCCCACGGTTGGCCTGGCAACCGTATGGGCCGCCCCGTACCTGCGCATCGAGAGCAAAAAGAGGAAGAGCTAGACGGGCACAGTCAGCCGGCTTGCCGGGGGCGTGACGGCAAGGGACTGCCGTCCCACGGTTGGCTTGGCAACCGTATGGGCCGCCCCGTATCTGCGCATCGAGAGGATTGGTGGGAATGTAGCGGTTGCGCGAGCCGCTCTTTTTGCGGCGGTCGCCGATTCAAGGCGGAGTGGTCGAGGATTTGTCCTAGGGTTGTTTGGGCCACCTCCTCGTCTTCAACTTCGCTGAGATCTTTGAAAGATGACCTCTACGCTACTCTCTCCCTCGGAATCCATTGATCAGTGCGGGCCGGCCGCGGGGCGGCTGGTACAGTCGACGAGCATCCGGTTCTCCGAGATCATTTCAGCTCTTTCGGTTGCGCTCGATCTGACTCAGGGGCACCCGCAGGGCCATAGCATGCGGTCGTGTCTGATCGGCATGAAGATCGCCAGCTTGCTCGGGCTGTGCGACGCCGATCGGTCGGCTCTGTTTTACGCCCTGCTGCTGAAAGATCTCGGGTGCTCCAGCAACGCGGCCAAGATCGCGTATCTGTTCGGCGGCGACGATCACCAAATCAAACACACTGCCCGGCTGATCGACTGGACCAAGCCAGCCGAATGCGTCAAGCACTGCTGGACCAACTGCGCTCCGGGCGGCTCGGCGGCTCGCAAACTGGTCAAGGTCGCATCGATCATCAGCGGCGGAGCGGAAGCGGGTCGCAAGATCACCGAGATACGCTGCGAGCGCGGCGCGGAGATCGCCAAGATGCTCAGGCTCTCCGAGGCGACCGCTACTGCGATTCGCCATCTCGACGAACATTGGAATGGCGGAGGTAACCCGAAGGGGCTCCGCGGCGAGCAGATTTCGCTGCTCGGTCGCATCTGCGGATTGGCTCAGAGCGTCGAAGTCTTCTACAGCGAGCTGGGCTTGGCCGCCGCGGTCGATATGGCTCGCCAGCGGCGCGGCAAGTGGTTCGATCCCGAAGTGGTCGACGCCTTTATGAACGTGCAGCACGATGCCGAGTTCTGGAGCGGCCTGACCGATCAAGACTTGATCGCTCGGATCAGCCAGTGGGAACCGGTCGACGCAACGCTCGTGGCCGACGAGGAAGGTGTCGATCGCGTCGCCGAAGCCTTTGCGCAGGTCGTCGATGCGAAGTCGCCGTGGACATTCCTGCATTCGTCGCGCGTCGCCGAGATCGCCGTCGGCATCGCTTCGCAGTTCGATTGCTCGCCCGGGCTACTGCGCGACATTCGCCGCGTCGGGCTGTTGCACGACATCGGCAAGCTGGGAGTCTCCAACCAGATCCTCGATAAAGCCGGCAGGCCGACCGACGATGAGTTCGCGCTGATTCGCAAACATCCCGAATGGTCTTACCGAATCCTCAAGCAAGTCGATGCTTTTCAGCTGTTGGCCGATGTGGCCGGCGGTCACCATGAACGGCTCGACGGTCGCGGCTATTTCCGTGGCTTGGCAGACGACCAGATTTCGTTCGCGACTCGCATTCTGACCGTCGCCGATATCTGCGAGGCGTTGACGGCCAAAAGACCTTACCGCGATGCGATGGATTGGGAGCAGACGCAGTCGATTCTCACCAAGGACATCGGCAAAGGGGTCGATGGCCAGTGCTTCGAAGCGCTGCGGCTGTGGTATGGCCAGAACGAGTTGAAGTCGCGCGTCGATCTGCAGCTGGAGGCGGTCGAGCAGCTGGCTTCGGCGTTATAAAGCGAATGTTTTACCGCGGAAGTCGCGGAGAGCGCGGAGAAAAGCTGCGTGTGGCACTGGCTCTGCCAGTGTCTTCTGATTCGAAGTACCAGAGCAAGAAGGTCCGGCCAGCGTTCCAATGGCGGACGAGCTTCCGTCGAGAGCAGTGTGGGGGCGTATGGCCTTTCAAGCGAGTTTAATGTCTTGAACGCTCCCAACTTCGAAAGAAGAGCACTGGCATAGCCAGTGCCACACGAAGTCGCGGAGAGCGTGGGGAAACGGTCGATCGGGTTGGGTAAGGCGTGACGCAAGTGTCCGATTGATTGGCTCTACGGATCGGTCGGGGCCGATCGATGCCCATAGACGCTCGCCACTGGCTCGATGTAGCGGGTTGGCGTGCGCATGCGGCCTGGATGGCTCGATAAGCTGCTTGGCAATGGAGTGCGAAGACTGCAGCGATGACTGGTCGATTGCTAAAAAGAATTTCGTTGGGTGTCCTAACGGCCACCGCTCTAGCCGGCTTGCCGTCGGCCTCTTGCCTTGCCCAAGGTCAGTCCGCCATCGAGTTGGTTTCCTCTGAGCGGCTCGACGAGGGCCGCGTATCATCGGTGCTCGAATCAGCCGATCCAAGCGCTGCGAACAACTATGCAGCCGGTTCGCAGCCCTCTGTGCTGGCCGCCGAGTCGCCGATGTTTGGAAGCGAGCCGTCGGTGCTCGCCGGGTCACAACCGCGTGCTCGTGTTTCTCAAACCACGCGCCCGGCTGGCCTGCGCGATGCTTTTCCCCTGTTCTCGGGCGACGCCAGTTTGCAAGGCGTGGCGCCGGTGGCAACTCGCGATCGCGCCTTCGGAACGGTTCTGTTTTACGACTACGACTCGTTCATGGGGCCGCCCGATTCCAGCTGGGCGAACACCGGCATGCGGACTGGGATCAACTTCGGCAATCGACTGGGTTGGATCACCGAGCGGACGGGCATCTGTTCACAAATCGGAGCCAGCGTAGGCGTTTATGATTGGTCGGGAACCGCTTATCGCTCTCAGCACAACGATCGCGCCGAAACGCAAGGTTTTCTGACGTACGGATTTTATCGCAGACCGACAGCAGCCAGTCCGCTGGTCGGCGGCGTGGTTCAAGACTGGAGCTTCAACGACACGTACGGCATCTACGCTCAGAACCCGGTGCTGAGCCAGCTGCGCGGCCAAGTCGGTTATGCCACCAGCGCGAGCAACGAGTACGGGATCATGGGCGCGACGCACTTGATGGGCGCGTCTCGAACAGTGCCCGGCATCGGCCAGGTGACGTGGCGGCCCATCAGTTACTTGGCGGGATACTGGCACCATAAATGGAACGCCTGTGGTCCCGACACATGGCTGGCCGTCGGAGCGCCGTCGCAAAGCCGACTTGCTGGCGGGGGAAGCGTGGGCGATTATCTGGTGTCCGCGTCGGCCAACTGTCCGCTGAGCAACGCGGTCTCGCTCGTCTCGGGTGTCATGTATATGCATCCCTCATCCAGCCCCAAGCCGACCGCAGCGTTTGACGAGACGTGGAATTTCAGTATCGGCATCAGTCTCTATCCAGGACGCAACGCCCGCAATGCCAACATTGCCGGTCAGCAGGCGATGCCGCTGCTCAACGTAGCCAACAACGGCAGCTTCCTGGTCGATACGAACCGGACGTTTTACTAGCCGCTTCTTTGTGCGCGTGCGGGCTGTTAGCGGCGGGCGGAAAGGCCAACCGGTATTTCACGTAACCCGACGCGTAAGCGAGGGACGAACCCGCCACAAAGCCCTGACAAACCATGCTGCTGAAGACCCCTCACCCCCGACCCCTCTCCCCGAAGCGGGGCGTGGGGCGAGAAGATCTTCATGAGGCGATCGCAACTCTTTTCTTCGCTCCCCCTCGCCCCGCTTCGGGGAGAGGGGGGCCGGGGGGGAGGGGCTGAAGCGAAGATATGTTCAGCCTTAGCAGACCGACGACGAACTGTTCAGCTTCTTGGCAGGTTCGTCCCTCGCTTACGCGTCGGGTTACTAGAAGAGCTGAGCAGTCGCGAGTCTCGAGGCCTGGAGGGCGGGCAGCTTGATGCCGGGACTTTAAACTCAGTACAGCTCTTCCCTGGCTTTCAGTTGGCGCCGTGGTGGTTCATAATTTCCGGGTTCTGCTTGTGTTTACGTTCGACCCCACCCCATGTGCCGAGGGAGATGTTTTCAATATGTCACAATCGCTACCGGAACCGAGCGCGGGCAATTCACGACGCAGTTTCATCCAGACCGCAGCCATAGGAGCGGCGGGCAGTTCGTTGCTGCTCAACTCGCCGCTGATGCGGAACGCGCATGCTGCCGGACGCGACGAGACGCTCAAGGTGGCGCTCATCGGTTGCGGCGGCCGCGGCACCGGGGCGGCTGTGCAGGCTTTGCACACCGAAGGACCCGTCAAGCTGTGGGCGATGGCCGATGCGTTCGAGAATCGTTTGCAGCTGAGCCTTAAGTCGCTGCAAAAGGGGCTGCCGGCTCGGTACGACCGCGATAAGACCGGCTCGCTGGCCGACCGGATCGATGTGCCACCGGAGCGACAGTTCATCGGTTTGGACGCTTACAAGAAGGCGATCGACAGCGGCGCCGACGTGGTGATTCTGACCGGGCCTCCCGGCTTTCGGCCTCAGCACTTCGAGTATGCCGTCAAGGCGGGCAAGCATGTGTTCATGGAGAAACCGGTTGCCACCGACGCGCATGGAATCCGCCGCGTGCTAGCGGCGGCCAAGCAAGCCCAAGAAAAGAACTTGAAAGTCGGCGTCGGCTTGCAGCGGCATCACCAGGCGTCTTACCAAGAAGCCCTCCGCCGTATCAACGACGGTCAGATCGGCGATCTGGTCACTTTGCGATGCTTCTGGAATACGTCCGCTCCGGCCAAGACACCGGTCGGACCAGAAGAATCGATCAGCGAATTGCAGCACCAGGTGCGCAACTGGTACTTCTTCGATTGGCTCAGCGGCGATCATATTTGCGAACAACACGTGCACAACTTGGACGTCTGCAATTGGGTCAAGGGTGCGCATCCGATCAAGGCCGAAGGGATGGGCGGACGCCAGGTGCGCACTGGCAAGCTCTACGGCAACATCTACGATCATCATGCCGTCATCTACACGTACCCCGACGGTACGACGATGCACAGCTACTGCCGACAGATTCCCGGCTGCAGCAATCGCGTGGCTGAAATCGTCGAAGGCACCAAGGGGCACGCCGATCTCGACTCGGTGCGCTGCGTGCTCTCGAGCGGCTCGGACACGCTCTGGCAATCGGAGCGCGGCGGCAAGAATCCGTACCAAGTGGAAAACGATGTTCTGTACCACGCGATCCGCAACGACCTGCCGCACAACGAAGCGGAAAACGGAGCCTTCAGCACCATGACGGCGATCATCGGCCGCATGGCGACATACTCGGGCCAAGTGATCGACTGGGACAAGGCGCTGGCCTCCGAGCTGCGGCTGACGACCGACGCAGAAGACTGGTCAGCCGAAGCGCCGATCAAGCCGCTCGAAGACGGCAGCTACCGAATCGCAATGCCGGGCAAGACGAAGGTCCTGTAGCTCTCGTAGCTGACTTCATCGGCAGTGCCGTGTTAGGCAGCGAGAAAGGATTGTGAGCTAACTGTGGGACGGCAGTCCCCTGCCGTCAGCACCCGGCAAGTCGGCCGACTGTGCCCGTCCACCTCTTCTTCTTCGGCCGCTTCGCGGCCCTTTGGGGAATCAGGTGAAGGCCAGCCGGCTTGCCGGGTTCTGCACATCAGAGGCCTGATGTGCTACGTTCGGCTGGCAGCCGCAAGCGCTGCCCCAAACACGTTGACCGTGGCATGCGAGGCGGCGAGAACAGTTGGTGGTCCAACGTGGGACGGCAGTCCCCTGCCGTCAGCACTCGGCAAGTCGGCCGACTGTGCCCGTCCACCTCTTCTTCTTCGGCCGCTTCGCGGCCCTTTGGGGAATCGGGTGAAGGCCAGCCGGCTTGCCGGGTGCGGTCACATCAGGGCCTGATGTACCACATACGATAGCCCACTTTTAGCGCAGCACACAACGTAACGCTTGGCTGGATTCTCAGGCCGCGCCTCTTCTTCTTCTTCTTCTTCTTCTTCGCCGCTTGTCCGAAGACTCGTTCGGCACAGCGCGCAAGCGCCGCTGATGGCCTCGGGGTGAGAACGCCTCTAAATCGCTATAACAACTAGCGAGGTTCGATAGTCCTTTTTGGTATAACACATCTCGAACCGAGCCCATCACTCCGGCCCCTCTTTTCGAAGCGGGGCCTTCGCGACAGACCTGAAAAACAGGGCATCTGCTATGAGAAGCCTTCTCTGCGTGCTATTTCTGGCGCTGGCCAGTCCGTCATTGGCTGCGGATCAGCCACTCGAGCTGCATCCCGACAATCCGCATTACTTTCAGTTTCGCGGCCAGCCGACGGTGCTGATCACCTCCGGCGAGCATTACGGGGCGGTGCTCAATCGCGATTTTGACTCCGAAAAATATCTAGGCGAACTGGCCAGGCACGGGCTGAACCTGACGCGCACGTTCAGCGGCGTGTACTGCGAAGACAGCAAGTCGTTCAATATTACTCGTAACACGCTCGCCCCCGCGGAAGGCAAGCTGATCTGTCCATGGGCTCGGTCGAATGAGTCGGGCTATGCCGGAGGTGGCAACAAGTTCGATCTCACCAAGTGGGACGAAGCGTACTTCCGGCGGCTCGAAAGTTTTCTCACCGAGGCTGGCAAGCGGGGCGTAGTGGTCGAACTGGTGTTGTTCTGCCCGTTCTATCAGGATTCGATGTGGCTGCTCAGCCCGATGAACGCGAGCAACAATGTCAACGGCGTTGGGAAAGTCGACCGCGAGGCGGTCTATAACCGCGAGAAGAACGGCCAGTTGCAAGCGATGCAGGAAGCGGTCGTCCGGAAACTGGTCACCGAGCTCAACCGGTTCGACAATCTTTACTTCGAAGTGTGCAACGAACCGTACTTCGGCGGCGTTACCGATGATTGGCAGCGGCGCATCGTCGACGTGATCGTCGAAGCGGAGAAATCGCTGCCCAATAAACATCTCATCTCGCAGAATATTGCCAACGGCTCGAAGAAGATCGAAAACCCACATCCCGCCGTATCGATCTTCAACTTCCATTACGCCAATCCGCCGAGTGCGGTGAAAGAGAATTTCGGGCTGGGCAAGGTGATTGGCGACAATGAAACGGGCTTCAAGGGGACCGGCGACACGCACTATCGAATGGAAGGTTGGGAGTTCTTGCTGGCGGGCGGTGGCCTGTATAACAATCTCGATTACTCGTTTGCGGCGGGATACGAGGATGGCACGTTCGAGTATCCGCCGAAGACTCCCGGCGGCGGCAACGCGGGTTTTCGCAAGCAGATGGCGGTGCTTGCGAAATTTCTCAACGGCTTCGATTTTCTGCGCATGAAGCCCGATGAAGCGGTCGTTCGAGGCGGATTGCCGAACAAGGCTCGAGCCCGAGCGCTCAGCGAACCGGGCAAGCAGTACGCCCTCTATTTCTTCGGAGGCTCGAGCGCCAAGCCCAAGCTGGCTCTGCCACCGGGTAAGTACCAGGCCGAGTGGCTCAGCCCTCTCACAGGGGAAATACTGAAGTCGGAGACCATCACTGCCCGCGACGGCTCGACCGAGCTGGCTTCGCCCGAGTACGATCCCGACGTCGCCTTGCGCGTGATGCGAATCGACTCGCAGTAGAACCCACGTTGGGAAGAACTGAGATAGAAACACAGAGGCACAGAGAGCACGGAGGAGGCGGGCAGAAGACTTTGTGCCCTCTGTGCCTCTGTGTTTTAATGGTTTTGACTCACGTTAACACTGTTGGAAGCATCACCCGGAACGTTCTGAAATGACCGAGACGACATTCTCCGTTTGTCCTGGCGTTCAACCGAAACCGCTTCACGAAAGCGTGGATTACATCGGCCAGCTGCGGACGGCGTTCCGGCGGCCCATCGAGGCGACTTGGCTTCCCGCGGAGCCGCTGATTGCCTGCGATGAAAATCATGCGTTGCTCACGGCCATGCAGATCTCGTTTTATGACCACTTTCCCCTGCGTCTCTCCCCCGATGTGATTTGGGTCACGCTGGCTCGCGGTTTTGCGTTGCATGTCAACGAAAACGCGGAGCGATTGCGGCATCGCTTTGTGACTCATGCCGGCAAGGAAACTTTGGAAGTCAGTCGGCCCGACTTCGAACCGGGGAAGGACAATCCTTGGCCGGAAGTCTTCGAAGAGTTTAATGAACAGCTGGTCGAGAAGACGGGCGGGCTCGCGGAACTGCTTCAAGCGGATTTCAGTACGACGGGACCTGTGGAACGAGCCGTTTCGAACTTGATGGCCATGGAGACGTTCAAGTCGTACTTCGAGTACGTTCTGTGGGCAGGCTGCGGCACGCCTAAGATTACGCTCACAGGCACTGCCGATGACTGGAGAAAGCTTCGCAGTCGTGCCCAGCGGTTTGCCGACTACGGGCTTGAGGAATGGATCGAGGCGCTCGACCCCATTCTTGCCCAGTTCGAACGAGCCAAGTCGGGCCAAGTCGACATCGATTTTTGGAAGTCGATGTTCCGCTACAACAGCGGGTCCGGGCCGGCCGTCATGACCGGTTGGGCCAATGTGCTGTTTCCGTACTTCGAAGATCACCGGCGACAGCTCTATCCCAATCCCTATTTAAAGGATTGGAAGGAGCGTCTGACCATCGACGACCAGCAGAACTGGAGCGAACGCTTCGGGAACCCGCAGGGCATCGGGCTTGGGGCGATCCCAGCGTGTTTCACCTCCGTGCCATTGACGGTGACCTGGGGGGCCGAGAAGACGCTCATGCGTCTGGTCGGCGGGCTGATGGGCGTGAGCCAGCATCGCGAGACGCTGGACGTCCAGCCCCAGTGCGGCTGGATGGTGCTCTACGAAGAGCCGGTCGATCCGTTATCGCCCGAGCATCAATGGCTTGAAGAGCGAGAGCAGAGCACTGACTGACCGCTGGATAGATGTCTTGGTGGTCCCAAAAAGAAAGTCACCACCAAGACACCAAGGAAGACTGAAAGCTCAAAGCGTCATTTAGCCGCCGCTGCCTTCGACTTGGTCTTCGGCGCAGACCAACGGCGCGTTGACCAAATGCTGAGCGATGAACCAGGCTTGCAGTTCGTTGGTGCGGACGACGTCGCTGACGATCAGGTCGTTGGTGCCGT
>JBQCEI010000596.1:0-2596 GCA_051960375.1 Aureliella sp.
TCGGATTCGGAAAACTCGCCGAGCAGCACCACGGCATCGGTCGCTCCCAGTCGCTCCAGGTTGGTCAGCGTAATGGTGCTCGGATCGGCATCGCTGGTGTAAACTCGGCAGCGCGCATTGATCAGCATCGACGTCAGCGAAGCGACGTTCGGATCGGTCGCAGCGGTCGAGGGCTCCGGTTCTTCAGGATGGGCTTGCCCGGTACGGTCCCACAGCATCACTCGCGCGCCGGTGTAGTTGCCATCGCCCGACCAGGCCGCAACCTGGCGGAGAATGCGATCGCGATCGGTGTGCGCTTGCACGACCGGCTGGATCGCATCCTTCATCTCGCTGACCAGCTGGCCGTAGTCGACGCCTTTGAAGGCTGCCACGCGGAGGCTGATGCGCCACAGCTCGGAGCCATCGACCGGATCGATCTCGAGGAAGCCCGCATCGATGAACTCTTGGCGGCTGCTGTCCAGCCGCATGTTGAGCGCCTTGCGATGCATGAAGCTCATCGTATTGCCGCTGGCTTCGGGCAACGTCGGCGCGAACGAAATGGCCGACATGCTCGAACCGACAATGTCTTCTCCGGCGGCGCCGAACTTCTCGGCAATCACTTGCTGAGCCCGCGCCACCGTTTCCATGCGTTCGAGGAAGCTGAGCCGATACAGGTCGTCTTCCGATTCGTGCTGCGTCCGATCGGCCGGCAGCACGGCGTTTTTGTCGAACTTGAGCACGATCTCCAGCGGCACGAGTACGCCCAGGTTCTTTTCCAGCCAAGCGTAATCCTGCAAGATGCGAGCCTTGCCATCGAACAGTTCCAGCAAGTTGATGCTGGTCGTATTCCGCGTGATGCCATAGCCCACCACGCCGATGCAGCTCAAACACGCCAGCATCACCAGCGCGTGATTGGCGACCAGCCGTCCAGCGAACCAGCGCCAGAAACGCTCGGCGAAGGTGAGCTTGTCATCGACTGGCTCGGCGGCGACGCGCACCGGCCGATCCGAGTCTTTGCGCTCCCAACGCCGTCCGATCCTGGTGACATGCAGGGCTGCGGGCAAGAACAGGAACAGAATACCGACCAGCGTCAGCATCGCGATGGCCGAGTACAGACCGAATTTCTGAATCGGCACCAGTTCGCTGACATAGAGCGAAATCAGGCCGAGGGCCGTGGTGACCGACGAGAGCATCGCCGGCTTCCACGCGTGCGCGACGGCGCGCTCGACCGCGCCGTGCATGCCGTGCTCGCGAATGGCGTCGCGATAGTAATTGATTAAGTGCACCGCTCCGGAGATCGACAGCACGTACACCAGCGACGGCATCGACATCAGGATGGCATCGAGCGTTTGACCGGTGAGCCAAACCGTCCCCAGCGAAGTGGCGGCGCTCACGGCGGCCGCCATGAAGACGATCATCGTGAGCATAAAACTGCGCAGTGACCAATACGCGAGCACCAATCCGAGCAGTCCCGAGACGCCCGCCAAACGAATCAGCGTGCGCTCCCCTTCTTCGTCGATGGCGGCATTGTCGACCGGCGGTCCACCCAGGTGCACTTCGTCCAGCGACAGACCTGCGGCCATGATCATTTGCCGCAACAACCCCGGCGGATCGTTGGCGCGGAAGATGCGCTTCTGACCAGAGCCCATGATCTGCTTGAGATGGCCGAGCGCTTCGTTGTGCAGGCTGACGACGACGCATGTCTGCCGGCCATCGGGCCCGAGCAGCGAACCTTGCAGTCGCTTGACCGCTTCCTCCGGCTCCAAGTTCAGCGGAGCCGACGTCAGCCGCTCCAGCACGCGGCGACCGGTGGTCACCGATTTAAAGAAACGCTTGGCTTCCGTCTTGAACTCGTCGGCAACCGGCTTTACCGGCGCGAGCGTCGGATCGGTTGGTTCACCCGCTTCGGCGACCAGCAGATGCGCCAATCGCTCGATCCGCGGATCGTCTTCCACCGTCGGATCGCTGCCGTCGACATCTCCTAGTCGGCAGCCTTCCCAGCTGATGACGACAAACTGGTCGGAGGCGAAATGCTTGCGGAACCAAGCTAGCTGCTTGGTCTCCTCGAATGTCTTGGGCAGCCAGTCTTCGACCTTGTTGACGTTGCTCTGAACCGCTTTGCCAGCGCTGTAGAAAGCGCCAGGCACCAGGGCGAGCGTGAAGACGAGGATCCCAAGTCCCCACTTATCGAAAAACGTCGGATCGAGGTTCGATCTGCTAGTGCGCACAGGCGGATATCTCCTCTCACCTACCAGACGAGCATACTACTAATTTATATGTGTGACTCAGCGAAGCAGTTGCAGTCTCAGTTGCTTGCATTACAAGACTTTCGACCGCCTCGAAGAGATTGCGTGTAATGGTATGGGGCTGGCACCGAACCGGCGGGTCGCCCCTGTCCCTTTTATGACGACCCGCTCCGTTCGCCCCTGACAGCTTTTTCGTTCTGTCTACCAACCTTGCCGCAGGCGGAAAAGTTCAACATGGCCCGCTTCCCGGCTTCTTTTTACCGCGGAGGCGGGGGTTTTAGGAGAAAAAAAAAACAAAAAAAAAAAAGAAAAAAAAAAAAAAAAAAAAAAAAAAAAAAAAAAATAAAAAAAAATATTTTAATTATAATTAT
>JBQCEI010000597.1:0-6552 GCA_051960375.1 Aureliella sp.
TACGGTTGGAAAGCAGGCGCAGCGCATAAGTTTTATGGACCCAACAACGTGTCGGATCTATGGCACGTGAAGAAGATTCCACCGCAGCAGCTAGAGCATTTAACGGGCAAACCTGCAGAGTTAGCTGTACGTGCGATTCAATATTCGTCGGTCGAAGGCGAGAACGTATTGGACCTGTTCGGTGGTTCGGGCAGCACGCTGATTGGTGCAGAGCAAACGGGCCGTCGTGCTTATCTCATGGAGCTCGACCAACTGTATTGTGACGTCATCGTATCTCGCTTCCAGCGCTTCTCTGGCAAGCCTGCTGTCTTGGAACGCACTGGTACATCACCAATACCGATGGGCGAGCGGGAGGAGGCGATGCGTTGATATAAATATAATAATTAAGACGTTTAATATGGGTTGTTTAGGTAGTTGTTAGGTCGCTGTTAATAAATAATATAGCTCGACATTTAATGTTGACTATCCCGCCCCTATGTAGGTACTTCCTGGCGATAAGGGCGCTTATTGCGGGGGGGAGACCCGAGAACTTTTATGCGCACTATTGCGTTTCTGGAAAGTAAGTAAGAGTGGCAAAACAGGCAAAGGACCAGCCGGTTTCTCCTGAAAACGCCGACGTTCTTGCGCGTGCGTACCGGAAGGTCATGGACGGCAAAAAGGCCGATTTGACCAGGGAAGAACGCACGGCGGTCGAGCGCCACGAGAAGGGCAAAGAGGAGCGTCTGCGCTGGCAGTACTACGGCTCGATCCCGCAGAAGCACTGGCGACAGATGTCGGGCCGGCAGGCGAAGGTCATCAACGAGCAGGCGGTTCGGTACGGCATCCCGTTCGACGGTGCCACGGTTTCGCTGCCGGCGGTCGTCAAAGCCTTGCACGACTTCCTGGCCGAGAATAAGCACAAGCTGGCCCGCGACGACGATGACTTGATGTCTGGGCCTGCCAGCCCTGCCCTGGAACGTTACCGTGAAGAGCGTGCGGCCCTGGCCCGCTTGGTGCGTCTGGAACGCGAAGGCGAGCTCTTGCCGCGCGACTTAGTCCGCCAGTCCTTGTCCAAGACTGCTGCGTGTCATTACCGACGGCTCCAATAACAAAAAGCTTTTCAACAGCCTCGGCGATCTGGTCGAGCGGATCGATGCGTCCGGTAACTCGATCAAGTACACGTATCAGGCCAGTGGCGCTCTCGATAGCATCGAAGATATGCGGCATGTCGTCACGAGCTTCGACTACGATGAAGCCGCCAAAACGCTGGACATTACTCGGGCAGACGCACAGACATCATCGTCATACCGCACGTATCGCTTGGCATGGCTTCCGACCGACGGAAAATTGACTGTCACTTATGACGACCCGGACGGGAGCACTGGCTCACGCCAACCTAGAGAGGACGTATTCACCTACCAGGACGGCAATCTAACTCACATCTCGAGCCATGCTAAAAACGAGAGTGCAGGGCACGAAACCTCACTCGCCTACGACACCAGCGTCGGAGGAAGCGGCCGGCTGACGTCGGTTAAATACCCGGACAACTCGACGGTGACGGTAGATTTAGCCAAGCTCGATAACGCCACCTTCCGCTTCGGCGGAGGAACAGTGCCGCTGAATAATGCACGCATGTTCATTGATCCGGGAGGGAATTGGGCGAATCCTCTCCCGCGTTACGCAGTGCTGACACGCCAACGTTCTTGGGATGACGTGACTCAGACTGGTAGCGATCCTCAGCGCACGATCTATGAGTTAGACCACCGTGGACGCGTACTTCGTACATGGGATCCGGTGCAGGTTGCGAATCTGGGACTTGCGACCATCAATCTGAGCGCTGGCTTGTCGGATGCTCAAATCCAACTTCTGGAAGCAAACGTCGATCTTAGCAACGAATACTCGGTTGCCACGCCTGCGCGGGACAGCGTTGGCCGCATCACCGGTACCGACTGGGGCGAGATTTTGTCGACCCGTACTCCTGATCCGGATAAGATTGTCGCCGCTGGCGTGCTAGTATCCAACGGCCCGGCGAACAGGCAAGAAACTACTTACAGCTACTCGAACAACAATGTAGTGGGTATCCAGCGGCCGGTGCAGTCAGCAGAGGTGATGAGTTGGAACGACACGTTCGATGTGCCTGTGTCCTACATCGATGCTACGAACAACAAAGTCTACCAGACGGTCAATTCGGTTAGCGGCCTGGTAACCGAGCAGCAATGGGAGACAAACGGACCTGTTTGGCAGAACCTCGCTAAGCCACAGGACGTCAACAACGATGGTTACATCTCGGGTATTGATTCCCTCATAGTGAACAACCGCATCAATACGTACGGCGCGGGGCCAGTGCCGTCCGGGTCTCCGACTGGACAGGACTACTACGACGTCAACGGAGACGACTTCATCACCTCGATCGATGTGCTGCTGATCAATAACTACATCAACAGCCCAACATCGGCGAATCTAGTTGTCGCCGATCCCATTGTCCTTCGCAAGCTGCAGTACACGTACACCGATGGCTCCAATGGTCTACCGGTTGGCCTCGTTACGCAGGTCAAGACGGTAACCGGCCGCACCAGCGGCGACAGTATTACCAACTACGCCTACTACAATACGCCCACTGACCTGTCCAAACACGGACGGCTCCAGTCGATCACGGAGGCGGCCGGCACGTCCGCCCAGGCCGTTACAACGTTCGACTATGATGCTCGCGGCAACTTGAGTCTCATTACCGACCCTGCCGGTCGCCAGACCAAACGCTACTATGACAATCTCGATCGGGTGACCGCCGAGCTCAGTCCTGATCCCGATGGCACCGGCCCGTTGCTGCCCAATCTGGTGCGCTACGATTACGACGTCTTCGGCAACGTCATTGCTTCGGAATTAATCTCGACCAAACTGGAAGGCACGCAGCTGCTGACAATGGCCGTTGCAACAAACGCTAGCTATGACGCTGGAAACCGCATCCTGGCGCAGTACCAGCAGCGTTCCTCGGTCACCTGGTACTTGTACCTGGATGAGAGCGGTAACATCCAGCGCACTACCATGCGCAGCACTGCGGTCGCGACGACGGCCTCTCCGCTGACGGCCTCTGCGCTGACGACGCTTGCGGAGGACAGCGCAGTTGTCCCGAATTTGCCCGGTGATGATGCGACGCTTCAAGGACTGAAGACAACCTACACCTATTTCGCCTCCGGCACGCCTAATAGCGTTACTGTAACGCGAATCGATATGGCGGCATCTACGCCCGATGACACCGCGCGGACTTGGAAAACAACTCTGGATCGCCTTGATCGCGAGGTTACTTCCGCAACACCCGATCCAGGAACGGGCCTAACTGCGACGTCGAGCGACCAGCGAGACAACGGCGGATTTGTCACAGGCACCGGCTACGACAATTTGGGTAATGTCACCAGCGTAAAAAACGGTTTGAACCAGACTACCAGCTTTACTTATGATGCCCTCAATCGCATCACGAAGGTAGCCACGCCCAGCGCCACCAGTGGCGGCACGACGGTCGATTCGCAGTACAGCTATTCCACGACGCGCCTAGGCTGGGTCGTTACCGAGACCGATCCGGCTGGCAATACGATTCAAACGCAGCTCGATGGGCTGGGGCGAGCGCGGACCATCAGTGGTACCGCGGTAGCCACCAAAAACTTGCGCTACTGGACCGATGGCACGCTTAGGTCGGCGAAGGACGAGCGTGGCAACATCACCGACTACGACTACGATGTGCTGGGGCGGCTAGGCTCAGTTACCGATCCTCCGCCCAAGTCGGGCGTGGCTCGTTCGGTCACGAGCTACCAGTACACGATCGACAGCCTGCTCAGTAGCATTACCGATCCGCTTGGGCGAGTGACTTCGTTCTCGTACGATGCCGGAGGACGCAGGTCCCGCGTGACCGAGCCCGACCCTGATGGCACCGGGGCGCTGACCGCCGCCTACACCGATTTTACGTATGACAGCCTGGGCAATCTGCTCACCCAAACGGACGCTCTGGGCCATAAGACCAGCTACACGCTCGATTCGTCGTTCCAGACGCTCACTTCAACCGATCCGAACAGCGCGGTAACGACCTTTGCGTATGATTCGTTCGGACAGGTCACCAGCGTCGTCGATCCGCTCAGCAATTCCACCCTCTACACCTACAACCATCTGGGACAGGTCGTCAGTGAGGACAAGCCGGTCAGTGGCGTAAGCCTGATGCGAACCTACTCCTACGATGGGCTTGGCAATCTTCGCTCGCTTGCCGATCGCATTGGCCGCACCACCGAATCGAGCGCCGACGATCGTACCACCGAGTGGAGCTACGACAACCGCAACCGTGTCACGGCCGAAACCTGGAAGACCGGCACGACGGTTAATCGCACGCTCAGCTACGGCTACGATACGCTTGATCGCACGACCAGCCTTACCGACTCCGATGCGCTAGCCACCGACTTTGAGTTTGCTTACGATGCCCGCAGCCAGTTGCAGAGCGAGCGACAGGTAATGGGGCTTGTAGGCACGAGCGTCGTGCTCGATCGCGATTTCGATAACGACGGCAATCGTAGCCGGCTGACTACCAACTTCGGTGGGACTCTCTCGGGCACGAACATCATCGGTGGCGTCAAGGATTCGGTAGTCAGTTTTGGCTACGATGCCATGAACCGAGTCTGGGCCATTTCGCAAAGCACGGCCAGCCAAGGCTCTGCTCTGGGCGTCAACACGGTTGATCCCAAGTCGGCTTTCTTTCAGTTCGATGCGGCGTCTCAGGTAACCGATCTGCGGCGCTATAACGCGACGACCAACAGTTCCGCCAACCTGAAAGTGCATACGCGCTATGCCTACGACGGTGCCGGACAGGTGACCAGTATCACTCACGGCAAGACTGAGATTGCGGCAGGTGAAGCGTGGAACGGCACGTCGACGCTCCCCACTTCGCTCGGCTCGACGAACATGCTGGCCGGTTATTTCCTTACCTACGATGCCGCCAACCGCGTAGCGTCTCTTGCGTCCGAGCGCGATGCCTTCAAAACGACCTACAGCTACAACACAACCGATCAGCTCACCGGAGCCACCTCGGCCGTAATCTCGGGCATGACCCTGCCCTTTGCTCTTCCCAGTAATGAAACCTATAACCTAGACGCGAACGGCAACCGCAAGTCCTCCAGTGGCGTCTCTCAGTCAGCTAGCCAAACGCAGAACCGGCTGCAGACCGATGGCACCTACAACTATACCTATGACAACGAGGGCAACGTCACCCGGCGCACGCTCATCGCGAGCGGCGCAGTGACCGATTACACGTGGGACCATCGCAATCGACTCGTGACGGTAACTGAAAAAACTTCAACTAGTGGCACAACCACGAAGAAGACCGAGTATGTGTACGATGCGTTCGATCAGCGCATGGCCAAGCGCGTCGATTCCGACGGTAACGGTACCTGGGACAAATACGAAGCGTTTGTCTGGGCCGATGGACAGGAGATCCTGCGCCTCCTAGACAGCGACGGCCAAGGCTCAAGTCAGGGGTTCCGCGTGGCCAACCGGTACCTCTACGCAGATGCGGTCGATCAGTTGATCTCTGACGAGCAGTACACCAACAACTCCGGACCGGTGGTCGGGGCCACCAGCGGCAGCGCGACGGCAGGCAACACCCTCTGGGCTTTAGCGGATCACTTGGGCAGCGTGCGCGACGTAGTGGACAACAACGGCGTCGTCCGGCAGCACGTCGTCTTCGATAGCTTTGGCAGGCGTTTGCGGGAAGTGGACTACGATGCCGCCGGCACCCAAATCGCCAAGACCAACGCCGCGGCCATCGACGAACTCTTCGGGTATGCTGGCAGAGACTGGGACGAGGACGTCAGCCTGCAGTATAACCGAGCCCGCTGGTACGATCCGTCGACCGGCCGGTTCGTCAGCCAGGATCCGATTGGGTTTGCGGCGGGTGATGCGAATTTGTATCGGTATGTGGAGAACGGACCGGCGAATGCTATAGATGCAACCGGATTAACAAAGACGATGACGGAGTGGCACGAATACTTCAAGGATCACAAGCCACAAACTACTGAAGAGTGGGCGGCTTTTAACGAACTCGAGAGAATGAGGATATTTCTTAAAAGGCACCGCGAACACCAGAGACGAAGAGATCGAGGCGAATGGGGTTATCGCATTTCCGAATTGCCGCTGAGCGATTTGCTTAATCCAGAATACTTGCTAAATCTATGGTGGCAGGATGTGCGCGACTGGCGAAATGGCGATCCTACGACCTTTGCTCTTCGACCAAATGATGATAACCCTAACACAAAGTATTGTGTCACTTCTTTTAGTCAATTCTTTGGGCCGGGAAAGGGCTTTCCAGGTCGTATCGGTAGCGTTTCGAGCCAATCGGGCCAGAAGATCTTAGCGAAATTGGACAACGCAGAACTTCCACCATTAAAATATGGTGACGAGTTGGTAGCGACGTCAAAGCCGTCGCAAGGAGTGCCCGCCGTTCCTCACACATATGTAAATCTCGGGCACCATGTGCCGAAGGGAACCTGGCCGAACAAACATCCCTACGTTCCGGGAAAGGAGGTTCTGCCACCAAACCAT
>JBQCEI010000598.1:0-3829 GCA_051960375.1 Aureliella sp.
GTAGCTTCGCTGCACCGTTTACGCCGGCCCCTCCGGGGCGGAAATGGCCGGGCGCATCGTTTGTTCCCGGGGCTTCCGCCCCGGGCTACTGACGCCGGCCCCTCCGGGGCGAACAATGCGGCAATTACTTCTCCGACACCGCCGGTTTGCGAAGCGGCCAGGGCTGGACGCCGACGCGGTCGGCCCAGCTTTGCCACTGAGCGGCCATGGCGCGGACGCGGTCGGGGTGCTTGTCGGCCAGATTGTGCATCTCGGTGCGATCGGCATCGATATCGTACAGTTCCCAGTCGCCGGGAAACTTCGAGACCAATTTCCATTTGCCCTCGCGGACCGCGCGATTGCCTTCGTGTTCCCAGAATATCGGCTGCGGTCGCTGCAGATCCTTTCCAGAGAAACCAGGAACGAGGCTCACCCCTTCCATCGGCTGGATCGCTTGTCCTTGAAACTCGCGCGGGTAATCGGCATCGGCCAAGTCTACGCAAGTAGCCATCAAGTCGATCAAATGCGCAGGCTGCGATTCCAACTCGTTATGCCGCTCGGCAGGAATACCGGCCGGCCAGTGAGCGATCAGCGGCGTGCTAATGCCCCCCTCGTGCACCCAGTGTTTGAACTCGCGATACGGCGTGTTGCTGACGTTGGCCCAGGCTTCGCCATAGCCATGGTAAGTGTCGGCCGCTCCAGGCAGAATGCCGTAGCCTTGCCGCACCGGGAAGCCGTCGCGCGTTTGCTTCGGAATCATATCGGGTTGCAGGTAGGTGTCGGGCAGCGGCGGCAGCGAAGGCTTGTCGGCGCGTTGGCGCGGGACCGCCGGTTTCTTGGCTCGCCCCATCGGTTCGGCGCAGCCGCCATTGTCCTGCAAAAACAGAATCAACGTATTATCGAGCTGGCCGGTGCGTTTCAGCTCTGCCACCAACCGACCGATGCCTTGATCCATGCAGTCGATCATCGAGGCATAGACCTCCATGCAGCGCAGCTCGAACTCGCGATCCTCGACGCTTTGCCAGTTGCCGCCGCGCTGCGGAGTGAGTTGCCACTTGGGATCGACCAGTCCCATCGCTTTGAGGCGCTCGAGCCGCGCGGCGCGGATCGCATCGTAGCCCGCATCGTATTTGCCCTTGTACTTGGCCATATCGGCAGGCTTGGCATGCATCGGCCAGTGCGCCGCGGTGTAGGCGACGTACATGAAGAAGGGCTGGTCGGCGTGGTCGCGAACATGCTCGCCGACGTAGCGAGCTGCATGATGGCTGATCGCGTCGGTGTAGTAATAATCTTGGGTCGGATACTCGGGATCGGCATACGGCGAGATAAGCGTATTGTCGCGAACGAGCGAGTTGGGATCGAAGAAACTCCCCGCGCCGTGGATCGTTCCATAGAAGCGATCAAAGCCGCGCTGCAGCGGCCAGTTGAATTTGTCGGCTTCGGTCTTGGGAGCGACCTTCTGCGTGACATGCCACTTGCCGGTCATATACGTGCGATAGCCGGCCGAGCGCATCACTTCGGCGATGGTCATGCAGCGACGATTGAGCTCGCCGCGGTAAGCATCGTAGCCTCGATCGTCCATCATGTGCCCGATGCCCGCTTGGTGCGCGTACAGACCGCTGATCAGCGTGGCTCGCGTCGGACAGCAGCGACCGGTGTTGTAGAACTGTGTAAACCGTACGCCGTTCTTGGCCAGGGCATTGAGGTTCGGCGTGGCGATCTCGCCGCCATAGCAGCCGATATCCGACCAGCCCATATCGTCGGACATGATCAGCACAACGTTTGGGCGCGGCGAGGCCGCCGGCAAAACTTGCTGGAGAATTATGAGAAGAGCGATGGAGATTAGGCTGCTGATTATTTTCACTGTTCTGATTCCAAAAGAATTTTAACCGCGGAGACGCGGAGGGCGCGGAGAGGGAAGAGCCGATTTGGCATTGTCCAGGCGGATGCGAGCGAGGGATGATTCGGGTAAGCCGCTTTCGACGAGCTTGCCGTGCGCTGCGTCGGGATAGAAGAGCGGCGCTAGCGAGCCGTACACGACGCTGTCGGCTTGCGTCGCGGCAACCAACTTGGCCACGCCTTCGATTCCCTCGAGCGTCGCAATATCAAACCAGACTCTGCCCGGCACGGCAATGGCCGCAGCCGCATCGGGCCGCGCGCCGTGGAACATGTTCAAAATCATCACCCGCAGTTCGGGCATTTTTTGCAGCAGTCCCTTCACCGGCACATGATCGGTACGAGGCACGGCGCACAGCGGATGCTGCGTGCGAGCGTCTTCCATCGAAATCGCGATCTGCACCAGCAAGCCGCGCTCGGCCGCCTTGGCCAACAGCTTCTCGCACTCGGCATCGTTCAGTTTGTAATTGTGGTAGTTGGGATGAAGTCGAATCGCGAACATGCCGTGGTCTTCATGGCACCTCCGCAAATCTTCTTCCCAGTCGGGCAGCTTCGGGTTGACGCAGCCGACAGGCCGCCAAGTGCCGTCGCCGAAGCGTCGACAATCGTCGACCGTCCGCTGATTGACCGCTGCCACATCGCGATGCAGCAAGGCATCAAAACTACCGACCCAAGCCTCAACCACGCCGCGAGCCCGCAGCGCTTCGGCCAGCCGCGACGGTTCATCGAGCGGCAGGCGACGAAAAGGCCAGCGCGACGTATAAACGTTGACGTCGATTCGCGGAGCTCGTTGGTAGCTTCGGTCGTTAGTCGATTCGGTCATGCGTTGTTCCAGGTGTTTGCTATCGCAGGTTCTCTTGCGGGCCAGTGTGCCACTGGCCTTAGCCAGTGTCTTTGCTGTCGAAGTTAAAAGCGGAACAATAGAGCGATTCTTCCCAATGGCAAGACGCTCTTGTCAGACGTCGCAGTGCACTGAACGCTACTTCACATTGGACAACTGGTCCTGCGTACTACTTCACACTTCGAAAAAGAAGGCACTGGCTAAGGCCAGTGGCACACAAAACCACTCAAACTTGAGAACAGCCTGAGTCATGATGCTTTCACCGCTAAAGCTCGCTTGATCAGTCGCTCGAGGTTGCCCTTGAAAATCGCTCGCTTGGCAGTCTCGGGAATATCGGCATCGGTAACCTTGGCCAGTTGGGAAGCGAAGCTCCGGCCCGATACGTCGCTGCCGTAGATCACGCGCTCGGCGCCGAGTTCGCGCACCGCCATCTCGGTAAAGCCAGCGGTCGGATCCGATCCAGCCAGTTCGATCGAGATGTTCGGCGAAGAACGAATCGCGCGGATGCCCAGTTCCCATTGCCCGCCCGCGTGTCCGCAAATGAAGTGCGTATCGCGATGCCGGGCGGCCAGCGCCACCAAATCGTTCGGCGTCGACTCACCGGCCAACTGCGTGCCGTCTTGCTTGAACCAGGTGTGCTGAAAGATGACCGCCCGGTGCCGAGTCGCCTTATCGATGATCGCGTCCAGATCGCTCTCGTTAGCGCGCCGTGCGACCCACAACTTGATGCCGACCATCGGGCCGTTAGCGACGCAGCGATCGATCTCGGCTACGCTCGCTTCGGGGTGTTGTCCGCTGCAGTAGCAAAAACCAAACGCGCGATCCGACCAGTGCGATAACGCTTGCAGCACATAATCGTTGTCTTCCCGCAGTTGTTCGGGCGTCGGCGTCGCCGCCCAAGTGCGGCTAAAGAACAAACATAGACGCTCGATGCCGTGCCGATCGGCCACTTCGAGCAAGTGAGCCATCTTTTCTTCCGGCGTTCGGCCATCGACGTTCAGCAAGTGGCAGTGCAAGTCCCAGATCGGATACATGGCTGTTTCCCGGGTTCATTTCTTCTTATTTACCAGCAGGCGATTGCAAAAATGCCAGTAAGTCTGCCATCGCTTCGGG
>JBQCEI010000599.1:0-4734 GCA_051960375.1 Aureliella sp.
CAAGGATTGCTGCGTCAGCACTAGCGCGAACACTCCGCCGATGAAGGCAGTGGGGAGCGCGTTGAGGATCTGAAGCACAATGCGCACCGACGGATACAGAATCATCAAAACGACAAACATGCCGACGACCGAAACGGCGGCTAGGACCGCGATCAGACTGGTCGCTCGCTGTTGGCTCTCGAACTGCCCGCCGTACTCGATGAAGTAGCCTTCGGGCAGCGCGACTTGCTCGCCGACGCGCTGCTGCATCTCGGCGACAGCGCTGGCCAAGTCCCGCCCCTGTGTGTTGCAGCGAATGACCATCCGTCTACGGGCGTTTTCGCGATTGACCGCATTTGGCCCGCTACCGCTGCCGATATCGGCTAGTTCGCTCAGTTCGATCTGTCCGCGACTGCCCGGCATATCGATTCGCAGCCGGCCGAGGTTGGCATAATCGGTCCGGTAGGTTTCCTCTAGGCGCAGCAACAGATCGAAGCGACGCTGCCCCTCGAGCACCTGCGATACCACGTCGCCCTGCAATGCGGTTTGCAGAACTCGAGCGACATACGCTCGAGTCAGGCCGTAGAACGCCAAATCGTCCGGCCGCAACCGGATATGGAGCTCCTCGGTCTCGCGGATCGGTTCGATCACCGGAGGCGTCACTCCGGGTATCGACTGAAGAGTCTGCTTTACTTGCTCGGAGAGTTGCTGGAGCGTATCGATGTTGTCGCCATGGATCTTGACGGCGATTTGCGCGTAGACCCCTGAGAGCATGTGGCTGATCAAGTGCGCCAGCGGCTGCTCAACTTCGATGTCGACGCCGGGGACTTCTTCGCGCAGTTCCTTGAGCAGATCGCGAATGGTATCTTCGCGATGGCGGCCGCTTTCCGGATTCATGCTCAAGATGTATTCGCCGGCATTGACCGGCGCGGCATGTTCGTCCATTTCCGCTCGGCCCGTTCGGCGGACGAAATACAAAATCTCGCCGCGCGGATGGTCGCTCGACTTTTGCATGGCCATGAGTTTTTGATCGATCAGGCCCGATGCGCGATTCGACGCATCGAGCGACGAACCAGGCGGCAAGGTAACGTTGACCAAGACGCTTCCCTCGTCGAACTGGGGAAGGAAGTTCCGACCAAGCATCGACAACTGCCAACCGGCCACGCCGACCATCGCCCAAGTCAGCGTCAGCAGCAGCACCGGACGAGCCATGCTGAAGCGAACGAGCACGCTGGCCATGCGTTTGAGCGTTTGCAAAAGCCAGCCGTCTTCCGCTCGGTGAGTCGCCTTCGAATTGGGCAATAAGTAATACGACAGAACGGGCGTCACGGTCAGGGAAACGAGCAGCGAAGCCAAGATCGAGACGATGTAGGCCACTCCCAGCGGAGCGAACAAACGCCCTTCGACGCCTGAGAGTGCAAACAGCGGCAGGAACACCAGGATGACCACCGCGGTGCCGAAGACGATCGCGCTGCGGATCTCCACGCTCGCGCGGTAGATGACCTTCAGCGCTGGCTCGGGATTGGCTGAGGCGTTGTTCTCGCGCAGCCGCCGAAAAATGTTTTCCACGTCAACGATCGCATCATCGACCAGCTCCCCCATCGCCACGGCGATTCCGCCGAGGGTCATGACGTTGATGGAAAGATGCGTACCGGTGATGTAGCTAATCAGTCGAAAAACCAGAGTGGTAATCACCAGCGATAGCGGAATGGCGGTCAGCGTAATGAACGTAGTGCGGAAGTTGAGCAAGAACAAAAACAGGATGACCAGAACGAGCCCGGCTCCGATCACCAATGCTTCGCCCACGTTGAAGATGCCGCGGTCGATGAAGTTTTTTAGCCTGAACAGTTCGGAGTTGATGACGATATCGGACGGCAGCGATTGCTCGGCCTCGCGAAAGGCTGCTTCCAGCCGGTCGGTGATGTCGCGCGTATCGATGTGCGGTTGCTTGACTACCGTGAAGACTACGCCCGGTCGGCCGTTGACGCTGCCGTCGCCGCGTTTGAACTGTGGGCCTTCGACGATTTGAGCTACCTGCCCCAGGAGCACAGAGCGGGATGCATTCGCCTTGATCGGAACCTTTTTGAGCTCTTCAAGGACGTGCTCTGGATCGGGGCCCAAGCGTCCCAGGATGCGGATGGGCCGCTCGGTTTCGCCCGCGACCGCAAACCCGCCGCTCGTGTTGATGTTGCTTTCTTTGAGCGCTTGCTCGACTTGCTGAAGCGACACATCGAACTCGAGCAGCGCCGCCGGATCGATCAGTACCTGGTACTGCTTGCGGTCGCCGCCTTGCAAGAACACTTCGGCTACGCCGGCGACTTTGAGCACTCTGGGACGTACGACCCAATCGGCCAAGGTTCGAAGCTCCATCCGCTGGGCTTCAGGGCTCAGCAGTTCGAGCTCATGCCTATGCCCAGCCACGACCAGTGCGACTGGCTGGTCGCGGTCCAGCAGATGAGAAGCTTGAGATAGGAATCGCGCATCTTCAGTCGTGAAGTTGACCGGTTCCCAAGTGCTCAGATCGTGGCGATCGACCGGCTTCCACACAGCTAGCTTCGGCGGTGCATCGGCTTCGCTAATGACCTCGGCCAAGTAACCGGTCTTGCCGACTGGAAACAACTCGCCGCCACCGGGACCGGACTGACGATAGAGGCCCGCGATCACGATTTGCCCCATGATCGACGCTGGCGGAGTCATTTGCGGGCGAATGCCTTCGGGCAGTATGCCGGCTAGCGTCGCCAGACGTTCTTGCACCGTTTGTCGCGCCGCGCGGATCTCGGTAGTCCAATCGAATTCGATGTAGATGACGTTGAGGCCCGCGGTCGTTTGACTGCGGACTGCTTGGACCCCGCTGGCTCCCAGCAAGGCGATTTCGATCGGCTGCGTAACGAGCGTTTCCACTTCCTCGGTGGCTAAGCCCGGACACTCGGTCAGGATGACAACCCGCGGTCGGTCCAAATCCGGAAACACGTCGATCGGGAGCGTCGAGGCCAAATAGGTGCCATAGCCCATCAGGGCCACGATCATGACCACGATCAACATGCGGTATCGCAGGGAAAAACGAATCACTGCATTGAGCATTGGCAAACCTTCTTAGTGAGCAGCGTGCACGGTGCCGTCAGCGTGAACGTGGACATCGGCGCGAACTCCGCTCGCCGCTTGTGCCTTGAGCACGCGGTTCAGCGAGGCAGCTGAGTTCTGTGCCAGATACAATCCCGGCGTAACGCTGCCGTCGTTGGCGATGACGACGTTTAAGCGGTCTTCATAGAGAAGATGGACCGGCAGGCGATTGAAGAGATCTCCATTTTGCTGAAACACATAGGCCTCTGGACCCTCCCGGACGACCGCTCCAGACGGTAGCACGATCACGTCGTGCAGTTCTTCAACCGGAACATGCACGCGTACGCGCTGGCCGGGACGAAAGCGCCACACGACGAATGTCTCGCCGTCTTTGGCATAGGCTTGCGACTGGTTCTTTAAGAGAACATAGAAGGAAAAGGTTCGGCTGGTCGGATCGATGGTGTTGGCCAAGTGGCGGATGGTCAACGGCCCGACGGGGGCCGGCCATTTTTCGCGATTGTCCTCCGTAAACTCGACGTTCACTTCGGTCGCGTTCTGTGCAGCTTGAGCGAGCAGTGTCGCTTCTTTCTTGAAGGCGTGACCTTCGATGTACAGCTCGCGATGATTGGCGAGGGTTGCGAGCAGCTGGCCTGCTTGGACTTGTTGCCCCAGTTCAACGCTCAGCTCCTGGACCTCGTACTGGCCGCCATGCTCGCTGGATGGAGCGGTAGAGGTCAGCGTCGTTTCGCGTTGTGGGCCGCTTGGCGATAGCGCCGGTGCGGCGATCTGGATGGTAGAGACAAAACGCCCTTCCGCGACGGCATCGATCTGTTCGGGACCCAGGCCGCGCGTCAGCAGGTCTTGCCGATAACTTTGAATCAAGGCCGCTTGTCGGCGCGCCTGGTTGTCGAGCTCGATCAGGCGAGCTTCGGAGATCGCGCCGTTGCGAGCCGCGTTTTGCAGTCGAGCTCGCTGCTCGGCGATGAGCTCCGATTCGCGATGCGCGCGGAACAGTTCGGTCTGAGTATTCTGCAGATACTCGCTGAAGGGGCGGAGTGTAAACAGCGGCGTGCCAGGCTGCACCGTGTCGCCTGGGTAGGCGTGGATCTCCGTCACCACGCCCACCGCCGGCGAGGTCACTCCTCGATCGGAAACGCCCGGTCGATCGGTTATCACTCCCGGAATCTGAATCGTTCGCCAGTACCTTTGTGGCTTGGCAGGCTTGGACACTAGCCCTAGATTGTTGCGAGCCTGCGGCGTGAGCTTGAGAACTTTTGCGCCTTCGATCGGCGCGGGAGCCTGCTCAGCAGCGGCGTCGGTTGACCGCTTCGTCAAAGACGTCCCCCAGCGCTCGCGCGTTTGGAAGGTTGCCCAACCAACCGCAACGACAGCCAAACCAATGAAAAGCCACCTGAAGGATCGAGCCTTCATGAGATCACCTGCGATATTCGTAACCGATCAGTTCGCGCGACCGGCCAGCTGCCGATCAAGGCGCTCGGCTCAGTAAGTCGCTTCTGGGAAGGAGTCGAGCGATCTGAAATGGGGATCGATGCTCGAGTTGCCGCGCTCGCGAGAAATGCATGCGAGCGCTGGTCAGCTTAAGACGGCCAAAGTCGCCAGGGCTCGGAAGCCCGAATTCGGCGCAGCTGTTATCAGCAACGAATAGAGAGATGAAGCAAATACAAGGCGCACGGG
>JBQCEI010000600.1:0-2326 GCA_051960375.1 Aureliella sp.
TGGGCTTCGAATGGCAGCCGCTGAACTGACAGGTTCTCTCTCCGCTCTCTCTTCCTGTGTGCCACTGGCCTTAGCCAGTGTGTTCCTTCTCGAAGTGTGAAGTTGAGGGGCTCGAGACGACCTCCCCCAGGGCCAACTTTGTCGGCCACTGGTTTCACCAAGTTGCGACGCATTGGTACGGTCTGACCCTCGGAACGCTTTTCACTCCGGCAAGAAGAGCACTGGCTAAGGCCAGTGCCACACGAAAGCATTTCTCCGCGGTAAAAAATTCCTGCCGAGAATCCATTTGCGCTGTCCCGTCGGGATCCGAATCGAGACAATGGCGCGAACCTGAGTGTTCGGGGCCGACTCGATAGGAAACCATGGATTCTCGACCTACAGCCCGACTATCGTCGCTCACAGCCAGCGAGTGGCGACTCGTACTGCTGCTCTCGGCGATCAACTTCACGCACATCCTCGACTTCGTAATCGTCATGCCGCTGGGAGACCAGTTGCGGGACGAGCTCACGATCAATCCGCAGCAGTTCGGTCTGATCGTATCGGCCTATGGCATCACGGCGATGATCGCTGGCATCGCGGCTTCCGCGGTGATCGATCGCTTCGATCGCAAGACGGTGCTACTGGCAAGCTTTGCTGGTTTCGCGCTGGCCACGCTCTATTGCGGGCTTTCGCCCAATTACGCGCATCTGCTGGCCGCTCGGAGCCTGGCCGGGCTGTGCGGCGGCATCGTGGCCTCGAGCATCATGGCGTTCATCAGCGACGTGATTCCGGCCGAGCGGCGAGGACGCGCTCTGGGCCTGGTGACATCGTCGTTTGCAGTCGCGTCGACGCTCGGCTTGCCGATCGGTCTGTGGCTAGCCCAAAGGTTTGCCCACTTCAGCGCACCCTTCGTGGCGATCGCGCTGTTGGCTATACCCGTCTGGGCTCTAGCGGCTTGGCTATTGCCTTCGCTGACCGAGCACATCTACCGAAGCGATCGCCGGCAACCGCTGCAAGAGTTTGCCGCAGTACTTCGGCACCCCGGCCACTTGCTGTCGTTCGCTTTCATGCTGAGCATGGTACTGGCGACGTTCATGATCGCTCCCTACGTCGCGACCTACATGGAGGCCAACTGCGGCGTCAGCCGAGGCACGTTGCCGATTCTGTATATCGTGGCGGGCCTGAGCTCGCTGGTCTTCATGAACATCAGCGGCTGGATGACCGATCGCTTCGGGGCTCGACCGATCTTTCTGTTCTGCGCCGGCGCGGCGGTCGTGATGAGCTTGGTGATCACCAACTTGCCGGTCGTGCCTGCGATCACGGCCACCGCGGTGATGAGCGTCTTTATGACCTTTGCATCCAGTCGCGTCGTGCCCGCTCAGGCCATGATGATCCGCTCGGCCGAACCGAGCATGCGCGGAGCGTTCATGAGCATCAATACGGCAGTGTCGCATTTGGCCACCGGCGTTGCGCCGGTGATTTCCGGCGCGATCATCGGCGAGGAATTTCAAGGCGGGCCGCTGACCTATTACTGGATGGTCGGCCTGATCGCGGCCGCCTTCGGTATCGTGGCCATGACGCTGTCGTTCCTCTTGCGGGCGCCGGAGGAGGCGTCAGGCATCAGGCGTCAGGCTTCAGGCGTCAGGCTTCAGGAGGCTGACAGCCCCGGAGGTTCTTTAGATCCTGAAGCCTGAAGCCTGAAGCCTGAAGCCTTAGGCCTGACGCCTATTTAAATAGGCCTTTTCCGCCGTCGGTGCCGCTGTTGGACCAGAGGCGGACGTTGTCGATCATGCCCGTATCGTCGAACGATCCGAAGCCGACGTAGCCGGATTGAAACGCGCTGTGCTTGGCCTGGAGCACCGGCTTGTCCATATCCTGATAGAAGACGCGGATGTCGTCGCCGATGCGCTCGAGGCGAACGTGCTGCCAGTCGCTTCCCCAGTCGATGCCTTTGGGCGAGATGGGAGCGAACGATTTTCGCGCCGCGTCGTTGACGATGAAGATGTTGTGCGCGTTGGCATCGGGGGCGGTGGCCAAGTGAGCGTAGTAAAACCGCGTCGGCGATTGGAAGTCAAAGAACAGACACATATCGCGGTGCCCGTATTCTTTGCCCGTTTGCTTCATGTCAGCCTCGAGCACAAAGTCGCCGCAGCGTTTCTTGGCAACGAGCGCGATGTTGAACGGCGAGCGATATTTCGTCTGATACTTGCTCTGCTGAAACAGCTCCAAAGCGCCGCTCCCCTTCCCCTGCTCCGACCAGCGCCACGCGTTCGGATCGGAGAACTCGAAGTTCTCCAGTGAAACCTTGCTGTCAAAGTCTTCCGAGAAGATCAGCGAGTATCCTTCC
>JBQCEI010000601.1:0-2945 GCA_051960375.1 Aureliella sp.
TGTGGGTGTTGCCGCGATCTCCACAATTGATTCGGCGCGAAGCCGATCGCGATGCCAAGTACCAGGATAAAAAACTGGGACAAGGTGAAATGATATGGTCGACTGGTTTGGCTGTTACTCATTCGCAATTCACACCATTTCAAAGAACGCTTGCGTTGACCGGGTCACCGCCAAGCATCATTGACTTCAGGAACGATGCGATCGGCGGGTCCGCGTCCAACGCTTTGTTCGCCATGATCTTGACTCAGCAGTTTGGTCGTTTGAGGGCTGACGGAATCGATGTAACGGTTTCGATTTTTCGGCGTTGAACGGCATTCATACCCGACATCGGATCGAAGCAAATTGTATTGGATTTAAAGTGGTCAGTCATCAACTGTGCTTCGACGCGATTGAGGAACTGTTTAAGCGGCCGGTTCACAGCAGGTACATCTTCATTGGAGGCGAACTCTGCAAAGTACGCAGGTTCTCCGTGCCAATAGATCAACAAAGCTGTGCCTCGGTCACAGAGTGGGTGCGCCACAATTGAGTTGAGTTTACTAAGTCCGCCGTCCCAGTCGATCTGCGCGGCCAATGCATGCAATTCCGCTGGTGACTCGATGCGACGAAGGGTTTCGGCAAAAGTGTCGTCGTCTTCGCAATCGTAGAGCAAGAAGTCAATTCGCGCGAGTTGTTGGTCAGTCAAGGGCATTCCGCTGGCTCATGAGTAAAGGCGAAAGGCATAACGCTGGGCATAACCCAGTCCGAAGGAGACTGCTGATTTAGTCGATATTGGTCAAGCAATGGAATCAGCCGCCGGGCGTTAGCCCGCGGTTTGCGGCGCTTTAAGGCATGGAACCGGACGCTAACGCGTGCCGCTCTTGCCGTATTCGCAAGCGAGGAGGTCTCGGCAGGCCTGCAGCAACGGGGTAGCGCGTCATAGGTTACCTGTGTAACAAACCTTGGTGCGACAAGTGCTCTTTTCGCGATCGCACAGCGTCTTGGATTTTTGCAATCAGAGTTATCCCGCCGCCGCTCCGAGTGAATTTCATTGTTCTGCTGACGGGGATCGCGGCACGGCCTCATGAGCCAACGCACGCTTCCGCTTCAGACCACCAATGGAGAACAGGATCGCAGCAGCGATGGCCATGAGCAGTGCGAGCGTCTGGGTACCGAGAATTGCCGAGTGGATGACCGGGTCGAAAGTAACAGTGAAGCCTCCGCCGTCTGTCGGTGTTCGCGCGGCCACAAACCTAGCCTCCAGCATCCGAGCGAAGTACGCAACGGAAAACAGCGAGGAGGCAGCAAGAAACGCGGCGGATGAAAGAGAGAGATAACGCACTACTCCTACTAATGCAGCAATCGTTAGTGCGCACAACGCCAAGGACGTCAACCACGTCTGAATCGAGAAAAGCATGAGAGACATTTAACGTTCGGTTTCTCCAGGGCGCATTTGTCGCCGCAGCGAGGTTTTCTTGTAGAGCGCCAGCGATAACCGAGCCGCTGCGCATAGCTTTACATTACCAAACCGCCCGGTTCCGCGGCTTCGGTTCGTCGCTTGTTATCCGCCACCGAGATGTTCGAGATGGGAACACCAGCATGTGAGCATCTTGATGCCAGGATCGGTCGGGTGCGATGATGTGAGACTCAGTTCCTCCTCGATGCGCCCAGCGAGTGACCAGCGGAGACCAATACGTTGAGATAACAGTATCACATCGAGCACCGTTTGTAGCCAGTCAATTGCGTCGTGATCGGTCCAGAAGCGGACTATGTGGCCGCCCTTTTCGTAATCGTCAACGTGGATCTCGTTGAATTCCGCGCCAGAGATCGTCCGCAATCGATCAACGACGGTTCTAGCGGCATCGACCGAGTTCGTGTCGGTGAAAATCGTCCAGTAGCAATGCATACAGTCACAGTGCGAAATGCCGCTCGAGCGAGCTTCCTGCAAAGCCAAGACGGAGCCGAGGAAGCTACAGCCGATTCGGCTAGTCGCCGCTCACGCGCCGGGCGACTTTGGGCATGTTGCCGCTCTCGATAGTGGCAGTTTCAGGTCGAGCGCACTGCGGTTCAGCGAGCTGCTCCGAGTCATCGCCTTGGCGAGTGCTCAAGGAGATTGTAACGGCGTACTGACGTCGAGGTGACGAGACATAGCTAGTGCACTCAGTATGTGCTACCCTCTCCATCCGATTCTTGTACGCACCGAATCCATGCCTGGGCGCCGTCATCGAGCCGCATCCCTTGGAAACGGGGTTAGATTCCGACGAGAGTTGAAGCATCGCTGCGGGAATGAAGGGCGACCTGCATCGGGCGATTCGATCGTCGACTCGTGCATCGCCAGGGCCAAAGCCGAGGTCGCGAGGCTGGGCGTGCTGCAGTTCTCCACTCGCTGAAAAATATCTTCCGGAATGTCAAAACCGGCAGCGAGGTCCGAGATCTTGATAAGCCGCATGGCGCGTCCCCAGTTTTTCCAGCGGTCAATGTCCCTGTCGGCCCATGCACTGGCTCGGGAAAGAACGTCGATTACAAATGACCTGTGATCCCCCTTCGTTTGCACTCTCAGTTTAGCCGCGCTAATTAGGAACATAACGTACAGCTGCTGCCAAACCGAATAGCAGAAGAGCTCGAGTCCCTTCGAGAAGCTGTTGGTCTCGTCGCATGTCACCGGCAGCGTATCCAACGCGTTCCGTATATAGCCCATGGCCTTGAGCACTCGTTGCTCTAGCGCCCCATTGCACTTAGCGAAGTTTGAACTCGCATGGTCGGGTTTCTCCGACTCCAAGTCATACATCAATTCCTCCGCGGCACATACGGCAAGGCCCAAATACACGTTGATTCGCCAGACGGGCAGGTGGGGAGACTCCAACAGCAGTCTCTCCGCCGTGGCAAGCTCATCAGCGGCCCGCCGGATCTTCTGCAAATGAGCATTAACGTCCACCTGCCTGCGAACCGGGCACTCCTCGCGCACTTCG
>JBQCEI010000602.1:0-4085 GCA_051960375.1 Aureliella sp.
TTCTTCGATGAGGCGATTGACGCCCGCGGGCGATGGATCGCTGGCCAGCGCCGCGACTTGCTCCTCGGTCGGAGGCAAGCCGACCAGGTCGAGCGCCAAGCGGCGAGCGAGCGTGGCGGGATCGGCCTGCGGCGAGAAACTCAGTCCCTCGCGGCGAAGCGCTTGCTCGACCAGAAAATCGATCGGCTGCGCGCCGGCGGGCACTTCGGGCCGGTGCGGTGGGGTGAACGACCAGTGCTGGCTATACTTGGCTCCTTGCCGGATCCAGCGAGCGATCAGTTCCTTCTGTGCGTCGGTCAGCCGCTTGTTCGATTTCGGCGGCGGCATCATCGTATCGGGATCGGTCGACAAGATCCGCGCAAGCAGCGAGCTTTCGGCCGGCTTGGCTTCGTCGATCGCGCCTTGTGCGACGGCGTCTTCGCGGCGGTCCAGTCGCAGGTCGGCTTGGCGCTCGGCCGCGTCGGGGCCGTGACAGCTGAAACAATTGTCCGAGAGCAGTGGGCGAATCTGGCGATCGAAGTCGATGGCCTCTCCGTCGCCGGCGCGGGCTACCGAAAGGGTGAGGGCAAATGCGAAGATCGCCCCAAAAGCGAGACGCATGATTGGGTCCTTGGAGGTGCTTGTTTTTTTGCCGCGGAGGCGCGGAGAGCGCGGAGTTTTGGAGCGCTCTGGGCGCCTTCGCGGTAAAAATGAGTTGGGGTCGATGGGGTTGGCAGTTATGCGGGATGGTGTATGTGGGATGTGATCATTATAGGCGGAGGAGCGGCCGGTTTGTGGGCTGCGGGAACTGCCGCCTCTCGAGGGCTGAAGGTTTTGGTGCTCGAGAAGAATGTCAAAGCGGGTGTCAAGATTTTGATGTCCGGCGGTTCGCGCTGCAACATTACGCATCACTGCGATATCCAAGGGATTATGGACGCCTTTGGCAACCAGGGGCGTTTTCTCAAGCCGGCCCTGCACAATCTCCGCCCCGAAGATGTCGTCGCTGAGATCCATCGCTTGGGCGTTGCGACCAAAGTCGAAGAAACCGGCAAAGTGTTCCCGGTAAGCGATCGAGCGCTCGATGTGCGCGACGCGCTGGTGCGGCGACTGAGTGACGCCGGAGCGGTTCTGCGCACCGGCGTTGCCGTGCGAGGCTTTCAGCGCAGCAGCGGCGAGGGCTGGCGCGTGTTCGTCGAAGGCGAGGAACTGGAGTCGCGAATCGTCCTGCTGGCGACCGGCGGCTTGTCGTATGCCGGCTGCGGAACGACCGGCGACGGTTATCCATGGGCAGCCGCACTGGGGCACACGATCGAGCCGACCCGCCCTGCCCTTACGCCGCTGCTCAGTCCGGCTCAGTGGGTGCACGAACTGCAAGGGCTGACGCTCGAAGATGTGCGCGTCACCGCCACGCTCGGCGAGGCCAAGCCGAGCCGCGACCCGCGCCACACCAGCCGCACGAGTTTGTTGTGGACGCACTTCGGTTTCTCGGGCCCGGCGGCGATGAACGTTTCCGGAGCGGTATCGAGCTTAGATGAACCGCATCGCGCGAGACTGCTGATCGATTTGGTGCCGGACCTGGATGAGGCTCGCTGCTCGGAGCTGTTCGACAGCGGCCGCGGTCAAGGCAAGCGTTCGCTCGCGACGATCCTCGGTCCGTTGATGCCGCGGCGGATGGCCGAATGCCTGCTGGCTCAGGCCGAAGTGCCCGGCGACATGACGCTGGCCGAGCTTCCCAAGCGCGGACGATTGCGGCTGATCGAAAGCCTGAAAAAGCTCTCGGTGCCACTGGCCGGCACGCGCGGCTATCCGAAGGCCGAGGTGACCGCCGGCGGCGTTCGACGCCAGGAGGTCAATCCGCACACGCTTGAAAGTCGCTTGGCGCCGGGACTGTTTTTCGCCGGCGAGATCCTCGACGTCGATGGGCCGATCGGCGGCTTCAATTTTCAAGCCGCCTTTGCCACCGGGCACACGGCGGCGCTCAACATGCCGCTCTAGAAGATTTTTTTACCGCGGAGGCGCGGAGAGCGCGGAGGGAAAGGCCTGAAAATCTACAGTTGTTGGATTTGTTGGATGATGACCAGCAACTGTTTGGCGCGGTCGAGCGAGCCGATTTCGCGCACGAACTTGAGGGCCGCGTCGATTTCGTGCATGGCGATCGAACCGCCGGAAGCGCTCGCGCTGGCATCGCTGGTTGCTGCCGACGAAGCCGGAGCAGATGGCGCTGCTGCCGAGGCGGCTGGGCGGCCTCGTTTGGCAGGTGCGTCCCCTTTGCGTTTCAGCTGAGCCTTGGCGTTGGAGACGTCGGCCGCGGTCACTCCGTACTCGGAGAGGGCTTCGACGACATCGCGATTGCGAGCTTCCGGGTGAGCGTCGAGAAAGTTGCGAACGCGTTGCGATTTGCTGAGATTTTTGTCGGACACGGCGGAGCTCGTCGCGAGAGTGAAGTCGTCGGAATTGGCCTGTTGGAGAGTCGATGAGTCGCTCGCGTCGGTCTCGGGAACAGGTCCCAGAAGATCATCCAGCGTCATTACCCGCTGGCCTTCGTCATCGTCATCGTCGTCGTAACGCGCCAAAATTTCACCCTGGCAATTTCATCGGGAAAAGCTGAGAAGAACGCAGCGAGTGATCTGCGATCCCTGCATACGCGTCATTTAGCCCAGTTTATCGCGGCGCCCGCAGACTCGCGAGCCTAGCTTCCCATAGCCGGCACAAGTTTTTCCCCATGCCGAACGGTTGTGCCTTCTTCTTTGTGTCTTAGTGTCTTCGTGGTTCATCTTTCGGAAGTGATAATCACAAAGACACAAGACACGAAGAAGATCGCTACGCCAGCAATTCGGCGGCGAGAAAGAAGCTGCCGGTGGCACAGACGACCTCACTCGGGCCCGCGCCTTCGAGAGCTAATTGCCAAGAGCTGGCCGGGTTCGGCGCAGTCAGGACTTCTGTCCCCTGCCCCGAACCGGCCGGGCCGACGATGCGGTGGGCGCTGGCGGCTAGTTCTTCCAACGGCAGGCCACGAGGATTTTTGTGGTACTGCGTGAGGATCAGCCGGCCGCAGCGGCCGGCAAGCAGACTCAGCATGGCTTCGACATCTTTATCGCGGCTAGCGGCAAAGATGATCGTGCGAGCCTGGCCGGGGAAATGCGCATCGAGCGCCGCGAGCGTGGCTGCGACCGAGTCGGGATTGTGCGCGGTGTCGATCAACCGCCACGGCTGGCGGCCGACGATCTGCAGCCGCGCGGGGGCCTGTGTCTGCTGGACCGCCGAGGGCAACGAAGCTCGCGGAATGCTCCAGCCCTGTTCGGCCAGCAGGTCAATCGTCGCGAGAGATGCCGCCAGATTGTCACCTTGATGGGCGCCGAGCAGACTTAGTTGCCACGACGATTGGCCGAGGAGCGAAGGGGAATAGCGCGGCACGAATTCGCAGCAAGCCACGGCCGCTGCCGAGTCGCCGCGCTGGCTGGCGAGCGCTTGCCACGTGCAATCAAACTCCGAGCCGATCAGCCGCAGCTCAGCTTGGCGCGCGCGGGCTGTGTCGGCGATGACGCGGCGGGCGTCGGGGTGGCGAGCCGAGCTGATCACCGGCACGCTGGGCTTGATGATGCCTGCCTTTTCGCCGGCGATTTCGGCGATCGTGTGGCCGAGCTGAGCTTGATGGTCTAGGCCGATGGAAGTGATCACGCAGGCGCTGGGCTGGCAGACATTGGTGCTGTCGAGCCGGCCCCCGAGCCCGACCTCGACGACCGCCACTTGCACCTTTTGCTGAGCGAAATATAGGAAGGCCAGCGCCGTGGTCAGTTCGAAGAACGTCGCTCGGCCGCCCCCTTCGGCTTCGACGCGATCGGCGGCAGCGAGCGTTTGTTCCGCCAAGGCGATGAGCTCGGCTTGGCTGCACGGGAGGTTGTTGATGCGGAAGCGTTCCTCGAGCTTGACGATGTGCGGCGAGGTATAGAGCCCGGTGCGATAGCCGGCTGCGGTCAGCAGTTCGGAGAGGAACGTGGCGGTAGAGCCTTTGCCTTTGGTGCCGGCGATATGGACGACCGGTGCGGCCAGGTGGGGTTCGCCCAGGCAGGCGAGCAGCTTTCGAGTGCGGTCGAGCCGGTAGTTCG
>JBQCEI010000603.1:0-4386 GCA_051960375.1 Aureliella sp.
TTCAGGCTTCAGGCTTCAGGCTTCAGGCTTCAGGCTTCAGGCTTCAGGCTTCAGGCTTCAGGCTTCAGGCTTCAGGCTTCAGGCTTCTGGATTCTGGCTTCTGGCTTCTGGATTCGTGCTTCAGATCGAGCACGAGCACGAGCACGAGCACGAGCACGAGCACGAGTATGGTTTTATAGGACCAAGGCGCTGAATTCGTTGGCCCAGCCCGCTCTGGGCTGAGAAAGGTGTAACTGAGGCAAACGTTCCGAGCCCTAGCGGGCGTTATGCGCGTGGAACGCCTTGGAAACCCCAGCCCTACACGGGCTGGGCTAAGGAATGACGGGCCTTTGGCCCTAAAACCTCGTGCTCGTGCTCGTGCTCGCTCTGAGGCCTGACGCCTGAAGCCTGACGCCTGACCTGACACCTGCCAATTTTTTTGCCGCTTCCCAAGCGACCATCAAGTGAGTATAAAAAGAGAGTCGATATTGAAACTGAGTCTCAATTCGGTCGGCTTGCGACCGACTGCTGAGACTCGATTCCACACATCCCACCCCGGACGGACGACCAACATGGTCTCTCCCACCACCTGCGACTCGCTCGTGCCTCTGGACCTGCTCAAAGCGGGTGAATCGGCTAGCATCGTCGAACTGATCGGCGAGAGCGGGCAAGTTCACCGCCTGCAAGAAATGGGACTGCGCGCCGGAGCGGAAATCCGCATGCTCAAACCCGGCGCTCCCTGCCTGATCGCCCTTGATGGCAAGCGACTGTCGCTCCGCTTGAACGAACTGATGGACATCCTGGTCGCGGTGCCCGCCTAAAGCTCCTTGGCGAGCCCGCTGGCGTCAATCTTGAACGCTTCCCCGTGGCTCTGGGGTGCCGCCGCGCGAGCGCCGATCGCTCTCAACCAGCCCTCGCCGCTGGTTCACTGGAAGAAATGCAGATGACCACTTTGGCCGATCTTCGCGAAGGCCAGTCAGCTACCATCGACGCCGTCCTGGGCGACGACGCCATGGCGCAGCGCCTCATGGAAATGGGGATGACCGACGGAGAAACGGTGCGGCTGGTCGGCTTTGCTCCGATGGGCGATCCGATCGAGTTTGCCGTGCGCGGTTATCGCTTGACGCTGCGGCGCGCCGAAGCGCATCGCGTCCAAGTCCTCGATAGCAGCGTCACGGATAATCACCGCCAATGAACCGGTCGCCAACCGAACTCGCTCATTCTTCGGGCTCGCATACTTCGAACTCACAGTCGGGCGGCTCGGCAGCGGTGAGTTCGCACGCAGATAAATCGCGCACCGATAAATCGCGCACAGATAAGTCGCAGGCGGCGGCTTCGACGATCCACGTCGCCCTGGTCGGCAATCCCAACACCGGCAAGAGCACCCTCTTCAGCGCTCTGTGCGGCATCCCGACCCGCATCGGCAACTATCCGGGTGTGACGGTCGAAGAGAAGTTTGGTCGCTACACCGACGAACTGGGTGAAGTGGTCGTCATCGACCTGCCGGGCACCTACAGCCTTTCGGCCCGCACGCCCGATGAATTCGTCTCGGTCGATGTTTTGCTCGGCCGCAAGCATCAAGCTGGGCTCGACGCGGTCATCGTCATCGCCGACGCGACCAACCTCGAACGCAATCTCTACTTGTTCACGCAGGTGCGCCAGCTCGGCTTGCCGACGGTGCTGGTGCTCAACATGTGGGATCGCGTCGCGCCGGGCGAACTGGAGATCGACGCAGTTGCTCTGGCGGAACGTTTGAACGTCAAGCTGGTCACTGCCTCGGCCAGCCGCCATCAGGGAATCGTCGACGTCAAACGGGCTCTGCGCGAGGTGGTCGCTCAGCCCAAGAGCGAGCCGCTCGAGGTCATGCCGGCAGAGTTCCTGGCCGAGCGGCAGCGCACCAAAGAGTGGCTCTCGAGCCGCGCTGAAAAAGCGATCCCCGACTTCGTCATCGATCGCATGCTGCTGGATGTCGGCGGCCAAGCCGAGCGCGAGTACAGCGAGCAAGCCAAACTGACTGGACTGGTCGCGGAACTAACCGCGTCGCGCGAGCGCCTAGCCGCAGCGGGCCAGCGCGTGCCGGCGGTTGAAACCAAGGCACGCTACGCCTGGATTCGCCAGCAACTCTCCGGCATCGTCTCCAGAACCGAGCGGACCGCCGCGACAGCGTCCGACCGCATCGACCGCGTGCTGACGCACCGCTGGCTCGGGCTGATTTGTTTTGCTCTGATCATGTTCGTCATCTTCCAGAGCATCTACAACCTGGCCACCGTGTTCATGTCCGGGATCGAGACGATTCAGCAGTGGTTGACCGACTCTGTCGCAGCCGCGCTACCGCCCGGCGCGATGCGCAGCTTGCTCAGCGACGGCATCATCGGCGGCGTCGGTTCGGTGCTGGTGTTTCTGCCGCAGATCTTGATCCTGTTTCTGTTCATCGGCGTGCTCGAAGACTGTGGGTACATGGCGCGTGCCGCCTTCGTCATGGACAAACTCATGACCAAGCTCGGCCTGAGCGGCAAATCGTTCTTGCCGCTGATGAGCTCGTACGCTTGTGCGATTCCCGGCATCATGGCCACGCGCGTGATCGAGAACTGGCGCGACCGCATGATCACGATTCTGATCGCGCCACTGATGAGTTGCTCGGCGCGATTGCCCGTTTACTTGCTGCTCACCCGAACCTTCGTGCCCGATTACTCGTGGGCCGGCGGGCTCATCACGCTGCAGGCAGTGGTGCTGTTCGCGATGCACTTCGTCGGGCTGATCGTCGCGGTGCCGATCGCCTGGCTGCTCAAGAAGACATTCTTCCGCGGCCCGACGCCCGCCTTCGTCATGGAGCTGCCCAGCTACAAGTGGCCTTCGCCGAGCGTGGTCGGCTATCGCGTGTGGGAACGCGGCCAAGCTTTCGTCGTCAGGGCCGGCAGCCTCATTTTCTGCATGTCGATCCTGATCTGGGCAGCCGGATATTTTCCGGGCAACCATCAGCCGCTCGACGAACTCACGGCGAGCATCGAACAGTTGCCGAGCGACGCTCCGGAGGCCGAAGTCGAGCGTCTGGCCGACGAGCATCGTCACTTGAGCAGTCAGTTGATCGAAGAGAGTTTTCTGGGTCGCGCCGGCCATGCGATCGAGCCGCTGGTGCGGCCGCTCGGATGGGACTGGAAGATCGGCGTCGGAGTGCTCGCATCGTTTCCGGCTCGCGAAGTAATCGTATCGACGCTCGGCACGATCTACTCGCTGGGGGGCGACGTCGACGAAGAAGACCAAGGCCTCCGGGAAGCGCTGCGCAGCGCCCGCTGGCCCGATGGCCGGCCGGTCTATACGCTGCCCGTGGCTCTGTCGATCATGGTCTTCTTCGCCCTGTGCGCTCAGTGCGCAGCGACGCTGATGGTCATCCGCCGCGAGACCAATTCGTGGTGGTGGCCGCTCTTCACCTTTACGTACATGACCACGCTGGCCTACATCGGCGCCTGGTTGGTCTACCAAATCGGCAGCCTCCTTTAACCGCGGGCTCTGAAGCCAATGGACCTGTACTTCATCGGGTCGATCAACTGGCAAACACTGGCGGCGCTCGCTTGCGTGATCGCGGCGGCTTACGTCGTCGCCAGGCGCGTGCTCGGCTGGCTGAACGGTTCTAGGCAATCGGCCTGCAGCAGCTGCCCGGCCAACCAATCGAAACCGCTGGTGCCGATGAGCTCTCTCAAACTTTCCGATTCGCTGAAACAGCGCACTGAGAAACGCGACGCGCAGAACTAAAACTCTGTTCTTCTCCGCGCCCTCTGCGCCCTCCGCGGTTAAAATTCAAGAAGAGTTTTAATGGTCGGCTATCAGGAGCGCTCGATATGTTAGTCCGAAACGCTCTAATCATCCCTCTCGCGCTGGCGATGCTTGCTTCCAGCGCGTCCGCTCAGAACCGACGGCCGCAGCATCGTTCCCAAGCGCCCGCAGCAGCCGCCGGCAAATCGCTCTGCGTCGATGTCGTTTCGGTTCGCCAAGGCAAACCGGCCAAGGGGCTGATCATCGCTTCGCAAGGCGATCACTTGCTGATGGCCGTCGAACGCGAAGTGCTTCGCCGAGACAATCCCGCGCTCTACCAGCGAGCCGCCGAGGCTGAGCGCGACCAAGCCGAGAAAGCCTGGACGCAACTCCGCGACCGCTTGCAAGAGCAGCTCCGAGTAGACAAGACGGCCGCTGCCCCTAGCGATCCGGCGAACGCTGGCGATGAGAAGACAGCCAAGAACTCGCCCGCGCTCCGCGAATTGCTGCTGCGCGAGCTCGCACGGGCCGAGCGGGAGCTGGAGACGCTGGCAGCGCATCCCGGCGAGCCGCTCGAGACGCGTTTCCTGTGGCTGGAGCTGAGCTCGCGCGAAATCCAGTCGGCCAAGCGGGCTTCCCCCGCAGCCCGCAGCGTGG
>JBQCEI010000604.1:0-7237 GCA_051960375.1 Aureliella sp.
GGCGAACTGAGCCGCTGAGCTTTTGCGATGCGCAACGGGACTTCGTTGTAGCTAACCAAACCATCACGTAGTTTTTATCAGGCCAGGCCGGGGGTGAGGGGCCGGAGCGGAGATACTTTCAGGTCAACGATGCCTTCTCGAGCTTTATGGCGAACTCGTCCCTCGCTTACGCGTCGGGTTACAGTCTGCTTAAGCCTTCGGCGCGTCGCCCGTCGATGAATTCAGTTCGAGGCCGCCGCCGTTGTTGTCTTTTCTCGAATAACCCTTGTCGCCACTGTCCTTCGTTCCGCTGTCCTTCGTTCCGTTGTCCTGGGTGCTGCTTTCCTTATCGCCGCCGCTCGTATCGGCGCTCGACTTTTGATCCTGCCCACTCGTGCTAGGCGCTTGGCCTACTTCAACCTTCTGCAGCTTCTGCTGGCTGCCGGTGTTATCGAAGGCTGCGGCAGCATCGCGGGCGGCAGCCGAGGGCTGATCGCTGGCCGAGGGAGTAGCGGTCGCGGGAGCGCTGGTCGCCGGCGCGGCAGCGGCGGGCACTTCGGCTGTGGCCGCGGGGGCAGCGGTCGATGGCCACGACGAGTACCCCATGCTGATGGCCGACGAGTACGGGTCGTAATAGTTCAGCGTGATCGGGCTGTAGACGGTTCGTGGAACCATCCGGCACACGGTCTCGGGAACGTACTTAGCCACGCGACGCGGTACCTTGACCGGTGTGCGCACTTCTTCGGTTTCGTAGTAAGCGACCTGGATGTCTTGCTGGACCGTCTCGGTCTTGTACGAAGTGCGCTGGACCGTCTTGGGGCGAACCATTTGCTGAGCCACATACTCGACGCGCTCGACCGGTTCTTTGCGTTCGATGTACTGCGTTACGGGCTTTTGCGTTTGCACCGGAACGACGCGGCGTTCTTCGACCGGCTGCATCTTGGTGACCGTCACTGGCACTTGCTGCTGGACGACTTCGTTCTCCATGCGCGTGACTTGCACCGGAACTTGCTCCTGCTGGACCTGCGGCATGAGCGAGGTCTGAGGAATCGCGACCTGCTGCAAGTTCGGCTGGTAATACATCTGCGTCACAGTCGTCGGCGGAGTCTGCGTGGGGATCCAGCCGAACTGGGCGCGGTGATAGAACGGCAGACCGGTGGTCGTATCGACCGCCTTGCCGCTGGGGAGGAAGCCGAGCTTATAGCGGCTCGTTCCCGGCACGCAGACCTGTTGGGCAACGTACTGGCCAGCGTCGACCGTCGCGGTTTGGTACGTAGTGACTGGCGAGTAGGTGACGCGCTGCTGAACTTGGTACTGCGTTTCGACGACCGGCCGCTGCACGACGTACTGCTGCGTCTGATATTGCGTTTCGACGACCGGCTTGAGTGTCGTGTAGACTTCCTCGCGCTGCGAAGTCTCGGTCACGTAGTTGGTTTGATAATAACTGCGGTCGACCATCTCGCGTTTGACGACCGGCGTCATCACCGTGTAGGTCTCTTGCACGGTGCTCGTTTCGACAACCGGCTTGGTGACCGTCACGTCGCGCTTCTCGGTGCGATACTTCAAGATCGGCCGGTAGCTAACGACTTCGCGATCCTCGTACTGCGTCTCATAGACGACGCGATAGCGCGTCTCGTACTGCGGTTCCATGATCACTTTGGGCTGCACAGAGATCGTCGGTCCGCACTGCGCAAAGAGAGCAGAGCCCGAGAATCCCGGTTGGAGGAGACACAGTGCTGCAATCAAGGAGGCTCGCAAATGACGCTTCATGGCAACCCAATCCGTCACAAAATCAGTGCTGTAGTTCACCAGTAACCTGGACAGTGCCATTGTGGCGCCCACCCGGCCGTTTATCAAATCTATTTCAAGCTAGTGCGCCGAGGCGACGCGCACGAAGGTGAACGGGCACAAAGCTTTAGGAAATTTCGAAATTTTTTGGCTCTTCTTGGACGATCGCTACGAGCGCTAAACCGCCTATCCATCACAGTTTGCGCAAACGTCGCGACTAAGCGATACAGCCCGTTCAACCGTCAAGCTGACGCTCCGCAGACCTGCCTTCGGGCGGCATAGCGACGTTGGGACGCGCTCGACTGTTGCCTTATCGAGCTGACCGGTCGCTGGCAAGGCAAGCATAAGTTGCGGCGCCGCCGCGTCACCGCCACGCGCATATTGCGACCTATCCTTGTAGGGCTCCTCCGAGCCCTCCGCGCCTCCGCGGTGAAAAATGGGCACTCGGCAGCAATCCGCCAAAGACCATCATGCCACTTCTTCCCTACGCCTTCGGACTGATCGCGCTCGGCATGCTTTGCCTATCGAGCGCACAGTTCGCTTCGGTCGGTTTGCGGACGACGAGATCCAACCTGCGAGCGCGCGGCATCCGGCTCCGCCGCCAGTGGCGACTGGGACGAGAATCGCAGCACGCCCGCCTGGCGAGCGAACTGACTTGGCAGACCGCGACCGACGCTCAGAACCGGTGGCGCGTCGTCGAAGTGGTCGAGATCGTCGACGAATCGGCCGACTGCCGTTCCTTCTACCTCCGCGATCCGCTCGGTGCCGAGCTACCCGACTTCCAACCCGGACAATTCATCATGGTTCGGCCCGCGCTCGGCGGAGCCGATCTGCCGGCGCGTTGTTACTCGCTCTCCGACGCGCCGGGCGAGCCGTGGTGGCGCATCACCGTCAAGCGTCAGCCCACACGTTCGACGGGCATCGATGGCCGAGAGCGCAGCTTGAGCGCGTGGTTGCACGAGCGCATCGGCGTCGGCGATTGTTTGCTGATCAGTCCACCTTGCGGCGAGTTCGTGCTCGACGATGCTTCCGCACGCCCGATCGTGCTGTTGGCCGCGGGCATCGGCATCACGCCGCTGGCCAGCATGCTTAAGTACTCGCTGCAGTCGCATCCCAGCCGACCGGTTCACCTGTTCTTCCAAGTTCAAGACGACGAGCACTGGCCGCTGGGCGAAGTTTTGCACTCCTGGCAGCAGGCCTGCCCTGCCCTGTCGGTGACGACTTACTTCAGCCGCGAGCTGCCGCTCGAGCGTCCTGCGCATGGCGGTATCGCGTATGGAAAATTCGACGCAGCATCAATCGTCAATTGCACCGTCCAGCACGGCGCGGAGGGCACCGCTCAGTGCAAACCGGCCGACTATTACCTGTGCGGGCCCGAAGCGTGGATGGACGCTCTCGTCGACGGCCTCACCGCCCTGGCCGTTCCTCGCGAGCAGATTCATCTCGAAACGTTTGCGACAGCAAGCGACAGTTCAAGCGATGCAGCAGAGCCAGCCTCTGTCGAGCCTTGGTCCTTGAGCTTCGACCGCAGCGAACTTCATCTGGAAAAAAGTACGCAGGCGACGACCATCTGGCAAGCCGCTTCCGATAACGGCCTTCAATTGCCCGCCGGCTGTCACAGCGGAGCGTGTGGTTCATGTCGCGTGCGGCTGCTCCGCGGCCAGGTGCAATATCGCACGCGGCCTCAGTGCAGTTTGTCGGAACGCGAAGTGCTTGCATGCATCGCGCAGCCCAGGGGCGATGTCGTCGTGGACGCGTGACTCGTTCTCACTGGTCGCCTTTCCGCGTCGGCCCCGGTTACGAATTCAGCCGGCATCCCTCATTTTCCGCGAGCGCGAAACAATGATCGATTGGCATGAGATGTTTTTCCCAAGCCACTCCGTCTTCGAGGTCATCGTTCGCGGCTCGCTCATGTACTTGGGGATTTACTTCGTCCTGCGCATCGTTCTCAAACGCCAGACCGGAGCGCTCGGAGTCACCGACCTGCTATTGATCACCCTCTTGGCCGACGCATCACAGAATGGCATGACAGGGGACTACCGCTCGGTGACCGAAGGCATGGCGTTGGTAATCACGCTCATGTTCTGGGACTTCGCCCTCGACTGGTTGAGCTACCACAGCCAGTGGTTTCACGCATTAACGGCACCGCCGCCGATTATTCTGGTCCGCAACGGACGCCTGCTTAAGGCGAACATGCGCCGCGAACTGATCACGCTGGCCGAGTTAAAGGAGTTGCTGCGTGAGCAGGGAGTCGAGGACATTGACGAAGTCGCCCAGGCCACGATGGAGAGCAGCGGACACTTCAGCGTGATCAAACGCGAATCAGGGAAGTCGAAGAAGGATTGAGGGTGGGGTCAGCTCTTCCAAGCTCAGTACTTTGTGCTTCAGCCCTTCACCCCCGACCCCTCTCCCCGGAGCGGGGGGAGGGGCGAGAAGAACGATATAGCGCCGGCGCATTCTCTTCTTGGCTCCCCCTCGCCCCGCTTCGGGGAGAGGGGGCCGGGGGGTGAGGGGCTGGAGCGGTGATCGGTCGGCCTCGGCAGACAATCGATGGCTTGTCAGGCTCTTCGGCGGGTTCGTCCCTCGCTTACGCGTCGGGTTACTTATGCGACTTATGTGATCCCGACTTTTTGGAGTGCGATTTCTTCTTGCTGCCCGAGCCGCCTTTTTTGCCGCCGCCGGTTTGCTTGTTGACGGTTGCCCAAGCTCGACGTTCGGCTTCTTTTTCGCTCGTGCCGCGCTTCTCGTAGCCCTTCTCGATGTGCTCGGCCATGCGCTTTTGTTTGTCGGTGTATTTGCTCTTGTCTCCCTGTGGCATGATCTTGCCCCTTTCCTCGTCAGCGTCCGACGCGCGCCGCAGCGTCGGGCATCTTTTTGTGTAAAATCGGCGGCAACATGAATGACTCAGCATCCTCTGCCGATCCGCCGCTTGATCCTCGCCTGGTTGCGACGGCTTACCACGAAGCCGGTCACGCGGTCGTTGCCTTGGCGCTGGGCCGACCGATCGAGCGCATATCGATTGTTCCCGGCAAAACCCATGCCGGCCTGGGCAGCCTCGGTCAGTGCCACATCCAGAAAGGCCGCTTTCGTCCGACCAAGGATTGGCTCGAAGATGAAATCCTGATCCTCTTTGCCGGCATGGCGGCCGAGGCTCAAGTGACCGGCGACTACTGCACCGCCGGAGCTCGCCAAGATCTGCTGGCGGTCCGCCGCTTCGTCGAATCGCGGACCGGCGGTGGCGAACGCCAAGTCGCTCGCCTCGAACGCCGCTTGCTCGACAAGACCGAACACCTGCTGGCCGATGAAGCCAACTGGAAAGCCGTCGAAGCGATCGTGGGCCAACTGCTCGAACACCAGACCATCAGCGGCCGGGCGGCGCGGCATCTCTACGAGCAAGCCCAACAGCAGGCCGATCGCTGAAGCGGAACGCAGAGTCGCTCTGGGCGCCCTCTGCGTCCGCCGCGTCAAAAAAACTTTTCAGCGAAGCTATTCCTTTTCAGCCACGCGCGTGAGCATCTCGGCCAAACCGCTCGCCTTGTCGAGATCGACTTTCTCAACCAGGCTCAGCAAGCGCTCGGTCTTGGCGGGCAGTTCGGGATGCAGGTTCTGCCAGACGATGTGTGGGATGAGCGGATCGCTGCCCGAGTGAGCCAGCACGTCGACCCACACCGCCAAGCGATCGATGTCTTTCAGTTTGCCCGCGGCGATGGCCACTTGCAGCAGCACATCGGGCGATGAATCGTCGGACATCGCAGCGATCTTCTCGGCCAGCGGCTTGGAATCGGCAAACAGCTGAGCCCCGGCTCGCACCGCCCAGGCCCGGACGGCTGGATCGGCGTGGTCGCACCAAGTCAGCGCAGTCTCGGGCGTCAGCGCTCGGCCCGAGACCAAAGCGAAGATGGCCTGCATGCGATGCTTCAGCGGCGTGGCCGGCGCGGCAACCAGTTTTTCAAGAGCGGGCACGACCCCTTCGCAACCGCGCTGGCCGAGCAACCGCGTGGCTTGCTCGCGCACCCAGATGTTGGGATCGCCCAAAGCTTCGACCAGATCGGCATTGCTCTGCTGACCGAGATTCGTCCGCGCTCCGGGACGCTTGTCGTAGACCAAACGGTATAAGCGACCGTGTCCGCGATCGACGCCGGCTGGATCGGCCGATGCGTCTTGGTAGCAGTGGAAGCGGTCGTACCAGTCGAGAATGTAAAGGCAGCCATCAGGTCCAATCTTCTGCACGACCGGCATGAACCAGACGTCGTGCGCGCTGAGCAAGTCAGGCTCGCCTGTCGACAGGTACGTCGAACCGCGGCGCTGCAACTTATCGACGTTCAAACAGCTGCCGTGCAGGTTGCCCATCACCAGCACATCGCGATAGGCTTCCGGGTACGCAGGCGTGTCCATGTAACCCAAACCGCAGTACGCCGCCATCTGGTGTTGGTGATCAACGATCGACTCGATCTTCCAGGTGTACGGCGGGTACGGACCACCCTGGCGATGGTAGTAACCGGTCTCGGTCAAGTGCCACAGGTGATCGATCACGCAAGCGCTGACAAACGCGCTACCGAGCGGATCATACGCGATCCCCCAAGGATTGCTCGTCCCTTCGCAGAAGAGCGTGAACTTCTTGGTGCGCGGATCGATGCGGAACATCGCGCAGGTGAACTCGTAAGTCTTCTCGGGCGTCTGGACGCGAGCCGGGTTGAAGACGCCGTTGAGTCCGTACAAATAGCCGTCGGGTCCCCAGGTGAGATTGTTCGGCAGTTCGTGCGTATCGAAGCGGCCAAAGCCCGTGGCGATCACCGTTCGCTTGTCCGCTTTGTCATCGCCATCGGTATCTTCGAGCAACAGAATATCGGGAGCATTGGCTACCCACACGCCGCCGTAACCCACGGCGATACCGGATGGAATATTGAGCCCTTCGGCAAAGATCTTTACCGAGTCGACGCGGCCGTCCTTGTCAGTATCTTCGAGGATCTTGATGCGATCGCGGCCCGGGCCCGGTTCGTGACGCGGATACTCAAAGCTCTCGGTCACCCAGATGCGGCCGCGTTCGTCGAAGGCTATGGCTACCGGGTTAAGCAGATCGGGCTCGGCTGCGACCAGCTCGACATGAAAACCTTCAGGCACCGTCATCTTCTTCATCGCATCAGCGGGCGAGAGGGGCGGCCCTGGCGGCTCGCTTTGCTTCCGCGGTATGTAAACCTTGACGTCTCCCTTGGCCTGCTGCGCCGAGCAGGTCGGTGCGGTCGCGCCCAACACCAAGCCGACCAGCGCGGCCCTCTTCAGCCAATGAAATCTTCCGCCTATGCGCATAATCGTGTCTGCTCCCGGATTCACGAAGTACCCAACCTAGGTTCTCAATGCTGACGCATTCTAATCGCCCGCGAAGATGTTTTTAACCGCGGAGGACGCGGAGAGCGCGGAGAAAACCTCTGCGTTCTGGTCCGCGCTCTCCGCGTCCTCCGCGGTAAAAAAA
>JBQCEI010000605.1:0-2841 GCA_051960375.1 Aureliella sp.
CACCGCGTCCCGGCCCCGCGGACATGCCACCTCCGCCGGGATCTTGGCCGCCAGCCAAAGCGGAGCCGCTACCGCCGCTGCTTCCATTAATGTCTGAGCCGGGGCCTGAGCCAGAGCCTGAGCCCGCGCCAGGGCCGCCTGCTGAACCAGCGCCGACACCATCGCCCGATCCGCCGCTTGCTCCGTCGCCCGATCCGTCGCCCGATCCGTCGCCTTCGCCGCCCCAGCCGCCGCCGTCGCCGCTGCCTTCCTCGAAGTTGAAATCGTCGTCGCTCAGTTCGGCCATCGCGCGGCGGTATTTGCCAGGCATCGCCATCACCAGAGCGGCTTGCCGATTGCGGGTAGCGACGAGCGATTGTTCGATGTCTTTGGCCAGCCCCGGTTCGCCCGGCGGGAACTCGAGCTCCATCTCGTCGTCGATCAGTTCATAGCCAAACTGATCGTCCCAGCCGGCCATTGCCATGCGCGCCAGCGCGTAGGTGCGAATTCCCGAGGAGCGCACGACCAACAGAGGATAGGCCGAGGTATTGAGCCCACCGTCCTTGGGTGCGTAACGCGTGCGGATCGTGCGCAGGGCCGCATCGAGCGGATTGCCTGGACCGTACGGAGGCTTCAAATCTTTCAGCCCGATCACGACTCCTTCGGGCTGAACGACGATTCCCTCGGCGCGGCACTCGAGATAGATCGGCCGACGATGCGTGCCGTTGTTGCCCGTGTAAGGGACGATCGCGAAGACCGGTTTGTCGCCGGTCGGTTTATCGAGTTTGCTCTTGAGCTGCTCGGCCGCTTCTTGCAGTTCCTTCTCGAGTTCGGTCAGTTGCTTCTCGACCGCTTCTGAAGATTCGTCGTCGGTCAGCTTCTTGTCGATCAGCGAGCCGGTCTTTTCGAGTTCTTCGAGTTCCTTGAGCAGATCGGAAGTTTGTTTTTCGAGCGCTTGCAGGCTCATGCGCTTCTTCTCGATCTCGAGCTGGATCGTTTCGCGAGCCTCCTCGAACGAGTCGCGCACCAGTTCGACTTGAGCTCGCAGCTCGGCCGTGCGCTCGGCGTGCGTATCGGCCGCTTGCTTGACTGCGGCCTGCGACTGGCCGACGACTAAAACCAGAATGAGCACCAGCGCTCCGACGGTGCAGAGCAACACCGCCAGAAAAGGAAACAGGCTCGGCGCCAGCTCGGCTTGTCCCTTTTTGCGGCCGCTCATGCCGACTTCCTCTTGGCCGACTGCGCTTCATCGCCGTCGACTGCGTCGGGATCTTGGCGGCGAATCGGCCGCGGTTTGACCGGCATGCCGCGAATGAAGCCGGCTCGCTCCAAGCTGCTGGCCAGCACGGCCACCGCTTCGCTGACGCCGATCGAGCTTTGGCGAAGTTGTTCGATCATTTCGAAGCTGCCGAAGCTTTCGCGCACCGCATCTTCGACTTTCTTGAGATCGCAAGTGCTGGCGATCAGCCGCTCGAGCGACTCGGTCTGCCGGACCAGTTCTTTTTGTTGCGAGTGCATGACGCGAGCTTGATCGCTGAGCGTGATCTGCCACTGCTGCCAGCGCGAATCGACTTGCCGGCCTGCTTCCTGCTGAATCTTTTCAATAGCCTGAGCGTGGGTGGTGAGCGACTTGTCGAGCGATTCGCACAGCGCGGCGCGGAGCCCGTCGGCGCTGGTGCTCGACCACGCCGACCATTGCTTTTGCGATTCGGTGATCGAGCGACTCCAGAGCGCAGCTTGCTGTTCGACTAGCTGATGCACGGCGCTGACCAGATCGTCGGCCATCTGCCGCACCGGGCTGAGCAAGTCGTGCTCGATCTGTCGTGCGTCGCTGCCGAGAAACTCGATGAGATTGTCGCGAACGACCTCATCCATTTCGGCCAGCAAGCCGGTCTCGACTCGGCTGACGGTGAACTGGATGAAGATCGCGAGCATCGTCAGCACCAAACCGACCGCCGTCGTATCGAAGGCGACGAACAGGCCCGAGGTCATCTGCTTGAGGGCCGCTTGCGACTGGCTGGCGAGCAGCTCGGTATCCAGCTGGCCGAGCGTATCGGAAATCCCGATGACCGTCCCCAAGAATCCGAGCATCGGCATCGCCCAAGAGACGATGCGCACGAGCGAATAGCTTTCGTGCTGCGCGTCGGCGTCGGCTTCAGCCAGTTCGCGAATGTCGGTTTCGAGCAAACTATGCTTGCCGCGCTTGATCTGGCGTTCGATGATCTCGGCGATCCGTTTGCCGATCCAACTGCTGCGAAGGGCCAAGGGCTGCGAGAGTAGGTGAGCTTCGAGCCAGGCGGAGCGCTCGGCTCGCGGCACGGCATCGCCGTCGGCAATGAGCTGTTCGAGCACATCGCCCGCAGCGCGGGTAACGCGGCGCTGCGCGTAGGCGCTCTTGAGTTTGATCGCCATGCCGACGATGGCGATGAAGAACAGCCAGGCCGACGCTTCGGCAACGACGTGGCAGAAGGCATAGCGTTTCAGCAGCGGGCTATCGATCGGTCCGTAGAGCAGGGCTCCGTAAAAAAGCGCCGTCAGCACCGAGCCGATGATCGTTGCCGGCACAAGCGGCAGTTCGAAACTGGTGCCTGCCCGCAGAGAAAAAAGTTTACCCATGGTCGCCACGAACTTCCTGTTTGGGCCCCGAGCCAAAAGCCCCGCACTCCTTGCGGTCGCCGGCGGATTGTGCAAACCTCGGCCGGCCGCGTAAAGATGAGTTTCTAGCCTCCGCGCCCGCCGAAGATTTAACCGCGGAGGACGTGGAGAGCGCGGAGGAAGAGAGCCGAGACGTCCATTGCTAGCATTGAAAGCCCTTATTTTTAAAGGATTTCTTGCGGGGGGCGGGTTTGTTTTTGTCTTGAC
>JBQCEI010000606.1:0-2596 GCA_051960375.1 Aureliella sp.
TCAACCACTACAGATTCTTGTCCAATGAGGACCGAGTCGGACGATATCGAATGGGACATAAAGTTTCGTTCTGGCTCGCCTGGTTCCGGCATTTTGGACGCTTGAGGCATGGATTACATTATGGGACAACCTACGCCCAACCACCAGCCCAAGCTTTTTGCGCGCGATACGGAATCGCCGGCGCGACGCGCAGGCCAGCGGTTCTTCGGCCTTGCCTCGGGGACACTCCTACCGCTAGCTTGCCCCTCGCGAGGATACCGCCGGACGCAGGACCTTGGTTTCCTATTATCCCAAACGGAATGGCAGAGTCGACGATGATATTTTCAGGTCAACAAGTTACTAGCCCTGTTTCTGGATCGACGTGGCAGCGCTTGGCCGATGAGGTGCTGGGCGGATACGCGATCACCGCCGCCGAAGCCGAGGCGATTCTCCAGTCCAGCGACCTGGAACTGCTCGACCTGATCTCCGCCGCTTACCGCCTGCGGCATCATCACTTCGGCAACACCGTCCAGCTCTACTTCCTGGTCAACGCCAAGAGCGGCCTGTGCCCGGAGGATTGCAGCTACTGCTCGCAATCGAAAATCTCCAAGGCGCCGATCGAGAAGTACCGCATGCTGAGCACCGAGCAGTTGCTCGAAGGGGCTCGGATGGCCAAAGATCGCGACTCGAAGACCTACTGCATCGTCATCAGCGGCCGCTCGCCCAGCGAACGCGAACTGACGGCCGTGGAAACAGTCGTGCCGCGCATCAAAGACGAACTCGGTCTAAAGATCTGCGCGTGCCTCGGCCTGCTGACCCCCGAACACGCTCAGCGACTGAAGGCCTGCGGCGTCGACCGCGTCAATCACAACCTCAACACCGGCGAAGAACACTACAGCGAGATCTGCAACACGCACACCTACCAGGATCGCTTGAGCACGCTGCGCAACGTGCGGGCAGCCGGCCTGGAGCTCTGCAGCGGCGGCATTGTCGGCATGGGCGAACAGGCCAGCGACACGGTGGCGATGGCCATGGATCTCCGCGAGCTGCACGTCGAATCGATTCCGATCAACTTCCTGCATGCGATCGGCGGCACGCCGCTAGAGGGCAAAGACGAGCTGACTCCGCAGCGCTGCCTGCGGACGCTGTGCATGTTCCGCTTCGTCAATCCGGCGAGCGAACTGCGCATCGCCGGCGGCCGCGAGAAGCACCTGCGTTCGCTCCAGCCGCTGGGCTTGTATGTCGCCAACAGCCTCTTCGTCGGCGACTACCTGACCACCAAAGGTCAGGCCCCCGAAGAGGATTATCAAATGATCCGCGACCTGGGCTTCGAGATCACCAAGCATTCCGAGATGAGCTAAGTCGTTTTTTACCGCGGAGGACGCAGAGAGCGCGGAGGATTCTCCGCGCCCTCCGCGGTAAAATCGGCTTTCCGGATGCACGAAAACGCCTACCGCCGTGACTCTTCTTCGACGATGCGGGCCAGGCGTTCTTGGAGGCGGCGTTGGGCGTCGTCGCTGGCGACGCTCGGAACGGCTTCGCTGCGCGTTTCTTCGGATGAGCCAGGCGCGACCTGCGTGAACAGTCGGCACACTTGGCCGTCGTGCAAGTAGACGCGATTGCGTCCGTCGAGCTTGGCGGCATAGAGCGCTTCATCGCTGCGGCGAACCAGCTTGGCGAGCGTATCATCGGGGGCGACTCGAGCGACGCCGCCGCTGAGCGTGACCGGGATGACCTTCTCTTCGTGGCGGAACTCGGTCGCAGCGATCGCGGCTCGAAGGTGATCGACGGCCTCGGCCGCTTCTTCGCCCGGCAACAGCGACAGGATGGCGAACTCCTCTCCGCCATAACGCGCCACGCATACGGCATCGCGAAACTGGCTGCGCATCGCCTCGGCGACCTTCTTGAGCACCGCGTCGCCCGCCGGATGGCCGTACGTGTCGTTGATCTTCTTGAAGTGATCGATGTCGATGAGGCCAACTGAGAAAATCTGTTGCTTGTTCTGCCAAGCGCCGTAGAGCGCGTCGAGCGACTGATCGAACGAGCGGCGATTGGTCAGGCCCGTCAACCCGTCGGTGCGGGCTTCGGTCAGATAGTCGGCGATCTGGTGCGTTTGCACCTCCAGCCGCTCTTCGGCCGTATCGAGCCGCTGCTGCAGTTGCTGGTTGGCTTGCATCATCTGAGCCAGCAAGGCCACAATCTCTTCGCGCGGCGCGTCCTTCTGGCCGCTGACGCGCTGGCTGATCGAGTTCAACTCGGTTTGATACTTCGACACGTCGCCGGCAAACTCGGTAGTCCAGTGCGACAAGTTCTCTACGAAACGCAGGAACTGCTGCCGGTCGGCCAAGCGGCTGGCGCTGCCTGAGCGGCGTCCGAGCCAGAACCCCACCAGCACCCCGGCCACGAGCAACCCCGCGCCGACGCCCAGCCCCAGCAGAAATAGAGAAGAGATTGGTGGCACGGGAGCTCCCAGGCTTCAGGCGTCAGGCCCCAGGCGTCAGGGTTAGGACCAAAGGTCCGACATTTCGTCAGGCGTCAGGCTTCAGGTCTCAGGCTTCAGGTCTCAGGCTTCAGGTCTCAGGCTTCAGGGCTAAAAACTCCTGAAGCCTGACGCCTG
>JBQCEI010000607.1:0-12794 GCA_051960375.1 Aureliella sp.
CCCGCCCGGGGGGGGTGGGGTTCCAAAACCAATGTTCCCCCCCCCCCCCCCCCTTGGGGGAGTGGGGTCGGGGGTGAGGGGTCCTCGGAGGCGTGGTTGGGTCGGGCTTCGCGGCGGAGAGCGTCCCTCGCTTACGCGTCGGGTTACAAGAAGAGCGCATGCGCGCTTTCAAGCAAGCCGCCCCATGGCTCGCCCCGGGGCCCGCCCCGCGGATGCGTCTGGGATGTTCTTCCGGAAATTGCTCTGCGGGTTTGCACAACCGGCCGATATACTGGGACCCTTATCCCAGGTGTTTACGCCCCACCCACCCCCAAACGGTCTGTCGCCATGTCTTACCCAATCGCTCCCGCACGCATCGCAGCGCTGGCCACGAGCGCCTTCTTTGTCGGAGCCGCGTGTCTGCTGAGCGGATGCCAGTCCAAGCTCCCCGCCGATCCAGGCGACCGGGCTGAATTCGCCGCCGAGCGCCCAGCGCTCGGTCGGAGCAGCGGTCGGGCGGCGCTCGACCTCTCGCCTCCGTCGCTGGCCGCCGCGTCCGACGATCGCACTTATGCCGCCGAGCCCCCTGCCCTGCCCCAGTCGCAGTCAGCCGAGTCACCGTCAGCCGAGTCGCCGTCAGCCGAGTCGCCGTCAGCCCAGCCGCAGCCGCCTCAATCTCAGGCGACACGGGGCCAGTCGGCCCAATCGCAGCCGGTTCAGGCCGAGCCGACGGCCGACGACGCTGGCGGTCGCGCTTGGCTGGCCATGTCGGAACTGCCCTACGAGTACTGGGAGACTCAGTATCTCAATGCCCAGCGCATCGGCGTGACGCACTACCGCGTCGAGAAGGCGGGAACCGACCGGCTGACTTTGACCGCTACGTCGACTCTTCAGGTCCAGCGGGCCGGCCAGCCGATTCGGCAAACCGTCACCGTGCAGACGATCGAGCACGTCGATGGGCGCGTCGACAGCTACTTTGAGGACATCGAAGGGGGCGGCGCCACGACGCGAATCAGCGGCTCGGTCTCCGACGGCGCGATGCCGCTCCGCATTTCCAACGGCGAGACTCCATCCTCGACCAGCGTGGCGTGGCCTTCGCAGACTTGGGGACCGATGGGTGTGCATCAGTTGCTGCTCCGCCAGCCGATGCACAGCGGCGAGCGCCGCGTGGCTCAAGTCTTTCTGCCGCAAATCCACAAGACGGCTCGCGTCACGCTCGTCGCCGGCAAGCCCGAAGATACGACCGCGCCCGACGGCATGCTCAACCAGGTGCTGCCGATCGACGTGGTCATGCGGCTGGACGATCAAGCGATCAACAATCGCGTGTGGATCAATGCCAAGGGGGAAGTTCAAAAATCGGTCATGACCGCCGGCTTGAACTTGAGCAGCTATCGCGTGCCGCGCGAGGTGGCCGAGCGCATCGTCGCTCAAGGGCAAGTCGATCTCTTCGAGGCCACCGCAATCAAGCTCGACGAGCCTCTGATCGATCCCGAAAAGGCGCAGCGGATCGTTTACACAGTGCAGGCCAAGGACACCGATCCGTTTGCCCTCTTGTCGCGCGAATCGAATCAAGCGGTGCGCTCGCAAAGCGCCTTTCGTTCGGAGCTGACCGTCTGGCGACCGGAGGCTGATGGTCCGCTGCCCGCAGGCGTCCGACAAACGCCTCCCACTCCCGAATGCCTGGCTTCTTCGTCGCTGATCAAGTGCGATGATCCGCTTGTCGTCAAGCTCGCTGCGCACCTGGCCGCCGATGCGACTGAGCCGGCCGCCGTGGCGCTGAAGCTTACCGAGGGTGTGTACGCGTTGATTCGCAAAAAGAACTTCTCGCGTTCCTTTGATGCCGCTCAAGATGTCGCCCGCACGCTGGAAGGGGATTGCACTGAACACGCAGTGCTGTTGGCCGCTTTGCTGCGCAGCCGCGGCATTCCGGCGCGCCTAGCCAGCGGCGTGATCATTCAGACCGCGGATGGGAAATCGGTCGGCGTGTACCACATGTGGACCGAAGCTTGGATCGGCGGACGCTGGCTGCCGCTGGACGCGACGCTCGGAACTGTCGCTGGCTGCGGTCACATCAAGTTCCTCGAGACGCCGCTGGCCGAAGCCAATCCGTATGCGGCGCTGCTGCCGGTGATGGCGTCGCTCGGGCAGCTGAGCCTTAGCGTTGAGAAAGTCGAACGCTAGGCCATCGCAGATTTTTACCGCGGAGGCGCGGAGAGCGCGGAGGGACGCAGAGAGCCCAGCCGCAAAACGAGTGCAGATGATTACAATGGCGAGCCCACGAAGGAATGCCGCGGGTAGTTCGGCGGCACGTACGTTGTTTCGTGACTCGTTTTACGCTTGAGAAAGAGACCGATGCGCCGCTTTCATGTGTGTGGTTTGGGCAACGCCATTGTCGACATCTTTTTGGAAGTCAGCGACGCAGAATTTGCTTCCCTGGGTTTTGAACGCGGCACCATGCGGTTGGTCGAGCCCGACGAGCAGCGGCAATTGTTCGAGCGTTTTCACGATTCCCGGCATGACCTGCGGCTGGTCAGCGGCGGCTCGGTCGCTAACTCGGTGATCGGCCTCTCGCAGCTCGGCGGCCGCGCCGCCTTCATCGGCTGCGTCGGCGACGATCGCTACGGATTGCACTACGCCGAAGAGTTTGAACAGCTGCAAATCGGCTTCGGCAGCAACGTGCTCGTCGGCGAAACGACCGGTACTTGCCTGGCCATCATCACCCCCGACGCCGAGCGCACGATGCGCACCTGTTTGGCCGTGTCGAGCAAGCTGAAGGCCGAGCACGTCGATGCCGAGACGATCGCCGAGTCGCAGTGGCTGTTCATCGAAGGCTACGTATTCGCCAATCCCGAGACCGGACAGCACGCGATCCGCGACGCGATTCGCATCGCCAGAGACAACGGCACGAAAGTCGCCATCACCTGCTCCGACGCCTTCATTCCGCAGGTCTTCGGAGACGCTTTTCGGGAAGCCTTAACCGCTTGCGACTTGCTGTTCTGCAACGCGGTCGAAGCCCAGGCGCTCACCGGCGAGAGCGATGCGAAATCGGCCTTTGCGAAACTGAAGCACGTCGTGCCTCAAGCTGTGGTGACCGACGGCCCCGACGGAGCTTACGTGCGCTACAACGGAGAAGAGTCTCACGTGCCGGCGCATCGATGCGAGCCCAAGGACCTGACCGGTGCAGGTGACATGTTCGCCGGCGCCTTCCTCTACGGCGTCACGCACGGCTACGCTCCCACGGTCGCCGCCCGCGGAGCCAATTACCTGTGCATGAAGGTGATCACGCAAGTCGGCGCTCGGCTGCACCAAGGCGCCTGCGAGTACTGGCAAACCGCGACGGCTTAGCGACGCGAGCGTCTTTTCCCTTGGTGTCTTTGTGCCTTGGTGGTTCTCAAAACCGATGGAACCACTAAGACACAAAGGACACCAGGAGATCGAGACACCAAGAAGACCAGCCAAACGAAAGGGACGGCGATGCCGGCTCGTATTATCAGCGCCGGGCGAACCGATACCGGTAAGCAGCGGAGCTCCAACCAGGACCAGTTCCTGATCGGCGACTTGCACAAGTCGATGCTGGTCGAGGACAGCAGTCTCAATCTCAATTGCCAAGCGCGGCTCTACGGCCGTTCTTTTGGCCGGCTGCTGATGGTGGCTGACGGCATGGGAGGCCATCGGGCGGGCAACCGGGCCAGCTTGCTCGCGCTCGACTTGCTGATCAATCAGCTGGTCAATGGCATGCGCTGGCCGACGCGGGTCAGCGAGGATGAAGAAGATCGCTTTGTCGCTGACCTCAAGCAACTCTTTGAGACAGCCCACAAGTTGATCGTCCGCCAGTCCGACGCGCATCCCGACATGCAGGGCATGGGGACGACGTTGACGATGGCCTACATCATCTGGCCGATGATGTATGTCGTGCACGCCGGCGACAGCCGCTGTTACTTGATGCGCGGCAATGCCCATGAACAGCTGACGCGCGATCATACCGTCTCGGCCCAGCTTGTCGAAGAATCGGGCTGGCTGCGCGAGGAGGCCGAATCGTCGCGCTGGAGCCACGTGCTCTACAACGCGCTAGGAGCTGGGGGCGAAAGCGTCACGGCTGAAGTTTACAAAGTGACGCTTCAGCAAGGCGATGCGATCCTGCTGTGCACCGACGGTCTCTATCGCCACGTCAGCCCGGAAGAAATGTCCGACGTGCTGCAGCGCGATATGGAGCTGGGAGACGCTTGCCGCACGCTGATCGATCTGGCGAACTTTCGCGGCGGCAGCGACAACATCACCGTGGTCGCCGCCCGGTGCCTCCCCCCTTCCCCGCAACAAAAGCCGCGGACGCTGGTCGCCACCGAGATGACGCTCGAGCGCGTCTTGGGTGGCCTCAGCGGATTTGAGCCCGAGCTGGCCGAAGATTCCAGCCGGCCGATCGAAGAAGTAGACACCGCCGAATACACGCCCCGGCAGTAGGCTGTTTTCTTGGTGTGTTTGTGTCTTGGTGGTTCATCTCGGATCGATTTACCACCAAGACACAAAGACACCAAGGAGGACCGGTTGGGCTACCGGGGTATAGGCTTTGCTTCGTTCTTCAGGTGCGGCTTTCCGGGCAAGAACAGCTGCCGCTTTGGCAGTGGCTGGCTTGGGGAACGTGTCTCAACAGAAAGTGGAAGGTAATGCTACGTAGTTGGAAGCTGGGTACGATTCGAGGAATCGGTGTCCATATTCACTGGACATTCTGGCTGCTGATGATCTTTTACACCGTGCCGGCGATCCTGACCGATGGTCTCGGAGCGGGATTGCTGACTGCAGCAATGATGGCGGCCGTTTTTGCGTGCGTAGTCGCGCATGAATTCGGACACGCCTTCACAGCCGCTGCGTTCGGAATTCCAACCTATGACATCACGCTGCTGCCGATTGGTGGCGTGGCCAGGCTGGCTCGCATGCCGGAGAAACCACTGCAGGAGTTGATCATTGCGCTAGCCGGTCCGGCGGTGAATGTCGTCATCGCGATGCTGTTAGCGATCGCACTGCCGCTTTTGCAGTTGCCGGCTGGGGAAATCGATTTGTGGAGAGTCGATGGTGGCCATTTCGTCCAAACGCTGATTGCGTTTAACATCGGCCTGGTGCTGTTTAACTTGCTGCCGGCTTTTCCGATGGACGGCGGCCGCGTGCTCCGCAGCTTGATCGCGATGCGCACGTCGCATTTGCGCGCCACGGAGATCGCCGCCCGCGTCGGCCGCTGGATGGCGCTGCTGTTCGTCGTCGCCGGGCTGTTCACCAGCTTCGGCCTGTTCCTGGTCGGAATCTTTGTGTTCCTGGCCGGAACGATGGAACTGATGGAAGCTCGCCGCCGCGCGATGGCCCAGCAGGCTTCGCGTTTTCAGTGGGGCTGGAGCAACGTCGATCCGCGGCGAGCTGCCGTTAACCCTCGCGGCGACGTCATCGATGCGATCGAGGTGCGCGAGATCAAGCACGCTCCGCAGTCGGGGTTTTAGCAACGGCACAGCAGAGAGATTTTTACCGCGGAGGGCTCGCCGCGCCTCCGCGGTAAAAAACGCATGGAGCGTTACTTCGCGACCGAGAACTTGTGCATGGTCGTCTCTTGGTACTGCTGGCCCGGCTTGAGCAGCGTGGTGGGAAACTCGGGCTTGTTGGGCGAGTCGGGAAAGTGCTGCGTCTCGAGGCAGAAGCCTTCGTACTGCTTGAATCCGCCTGAACTGTCCGAGCCGCCGAGGTGGTTGCCGCAGTAGAGCTGCACGCCGGGCTGAGTGGTGAAGACTTCCATCACGCGGCCGCTCTTGGGGTCGACCGCGCGAGCGGCCGGACGCAGCGTGCCGGGGGTGCCGTTGACGACGAAGCAGTGGTCGTAGCCTTTTGTCTGCGGCAGCATGTCGATGCGCTCGCCGATCGTATGCGGTTGGCGGAAGTCTAGCGGCGTGCCCTCGACGCTGACCAACTGGCCGGTCGGAATCAGCGTGTCGTCGACCGCCAAGTAGCGATCGCAGAACAGTTGCAGCTCGGTGCCCAGGATGTTGCCGTTGCTGGCGCCGGCCAGGTTCCAATAGCCGTGGTTGCACAGGTTGATGACCGTCGACTTGTCGGTCGTCGCGGTAAAGGTGAACGACAGTTCGTTGTCGTTCGACCAGCTGTATTCAGTCGCTACTTCCAAGCGCCCGGGATAACCTTCTTCGCCATCGGCGCTGACGGTGCGAAAGATCACGCCGACCGTCTTGTCGGTCTGCTTCGGCTCGGCCGTCCAGACCTTCTTGTCAAAGCCCTCTGTGCCGCCGTGCAGATGATTGGGACCGTTGTTGGTCACCAGCGTATACGTCTTGCCGTCGATCTGGAACTTGCCGCCAGCGATGCGGTTGGCATATCGGCCGACCGTGGCGCCGAAGTACGGATGCCGCTGCAAGTAGCCTTCCAGCGTCGGGAACGACAACATCAAGTTGGCCTTCTTGCCTTGACGGTCGGGGACCTCGACCTTGGTGATGATCGCGCCGTAGTTGGTCAACTGCACGACGTTACCCGCTGCGTTGGTCAGCGTGTAGAGCGACACCTTTTGGCCGTCGGGAGTGGTGCCAAAGTCACTGACGTCAATTTTCATGGAGGTCTCTTCCTGAGCGTGGGTCGATGCAAGCATCGAAGTGAAAACAAAACAAAGCCAAGCCAGCGCGACGGCTCGGCCGCCGAGGGACGCGCCGCCGCGATAGATGCTACCGAGGAGCGATGGCCACGCAAGACGAGTCGCTGGCAGCGAACCGAGATAAGCAAGCATGCTGAGAGGCCCTGTGGTGGAGGGATGATGGGCTATCGAGGGTGTGCGGTTTGTGTGCGGACTTGGTCCCAAAATCGGCCTAGATATAAGGTCAGAATACTAGCAGGACGCGACTTTGGCGACGAGCCATCGCCATCGCCGCGAAATTGACTCGCGATTTCCCGTCGTGTCGCTTCGCAGCTGTTCAGGTGATCACGCTGCAGCAAATTGCAGCCACTTCTTGGTACGACGAGGTGCGGAGGGAGCGAGAAGCTGCCGGCGCGGCATCAATCGTGCTCGCATGTTTTGAAAAGTTCCGCCTTCTTGTAACCCGACGCGAAAGCGAGGGACGAACCTGCCACAGCGGCCTGTCAAGCGTTGTTTCTTTCTGCGACGAGCGATCAAGGGCGCAAAACGGAAGCGATCCGCTAAAGCGTGAGCCCTGAGGTAATTACTGCCTTTACGGCGGGTTCGTCCCTCGCTTACGCGTCGGGTTACAACCGATCGGCGAGCAATTCTCGAGAGTGTTTTCTATCAAAGTCCCCTTGCAAAACGGAGTGAAAAGAATGGCTATCGGACGACAAACGCTTCGCACCGCGATTGTGCTGACATGCACTGCGTTGTCATTGCCCGCGTTTTCGCCGTCGGCGTCCGCGCAGACGCCACCTCCGGTCGAGAATCCCCAAGCCGCGAGAGGCGCCAGCGACGGCCTGTCGCGCGACTCGGACGAGCAGCGGCAGCGCGACCGGGCGCGCGATCAGAAAGGCGACGATGAAGAACGCGCGTCGGAGAGCAGTGGCCGGCGCTTTCCTGGCCGCGGCCGGCGCATGCGCGAAGCCTTCGCCCAAGATGCGGAGCTCGAGCAACCCAAGGTTTGGCTGGGCATCGGTTTGAAAGAAGTCTCGGGCGACTTGGCCGCGTACCTCGGAAGCACTAAAGGGGTGCTCGTCGAAAGCGTCTTTCCCGACAGTCCTGCCGAAGCGGCTGGGATCAAAGTCGGCGATCTGATCATCGAGATCAACGGTCAGCGTGTCGCCAATCCGCCGGCTCTCATCGAAGCATTGCTGAAACTCGAACGCTCGCCATCGCAGGACAGCGGCAAACGCGATCGAGACGATGACCAGAAAGACAAGGGCCGGCAGCGGCGGAAAGAGGCTGATCAGAAAGCCGACGCAGATGAAAAAGATGGCGACGATGAGAAAGAAAAAGACGCGGATAGAAAAGACGCGGATAAAAAGGACTCGGACAAAAAAGCGGATAAAAAAGACGCGGATAAAAAGGACAGCGATAAGCAGCGCGATAGCGACAAGAAGCAATCGACTTATCCCACGGTCCATTTGAAGCTCTTGCGGCAGGGCAAAGAGATGACGGTCGACGTGACTCCGACCGAGCGGCCCGAATCGCTAGCCGTCGCAGCCCAGCAGGCTGAGCAACCCGAGCAGGCCGAGCAGGCGGTCGGCGGTGTGTCGGAGCTGAACCGACGCCAACTGGAGCAGCTGCTTGAAGAAATCCAGCGGCAAGGCGGCGGTGGCAGAATGTTTCGCTTCGGACTTCCACCGGCGATGCGACAGCCGGGGGCGGGAGCGGCTGAGGAGCAAGTTGAAAACGTAGTCATCGTCGTCAAAGACGCCGAGGGCCACGCTGCGGAAGTTCGCATTCAGCGCGTCGGCGACCAGCCGCCGAAGATCATGGTTCGCGAAGACGGAAAGACTCGCCAGCTCAGCGAAGAGGAAGTCGAAAAGCTGCCTGAGCCAGTGCGCGACGCCGTGGAGCAGGCGATCAAGCAAATGGATGAGGAACGCGCCAGCGGCGATGGCGACCGCGGCGCCCAGGGCGGGCCGCGAGGAGCGCGCGAGCGATTGGAAGCCGCCCGCCGTTTCCGTGAAGGGCTGCGCATGGGACCCGGAGGACAGGGCATCCTTCACCCGGAAGAACTCCGCGAACTGGGCAGGTATGCGGCCGAACTGGCTGCGGCGTATCAACACATGGCCGAAGAGACCGCCCGCCGCGGTGTCGAGAAGGATCAGGATTTAGCAACGCTTCCTGTCGTGTTGATACAACTGCAGAGCCAGGTCCAAGTACTGAAAAGGCAGGTCGAAGAGCTGAAGAAGCAAGCCAAAGACAATCAATAGAAGGCTGATCAACATCTTTTTTCACCGCGGAGACGCAGAGGAAGATAAAACAGCTTCCGCGTCATCTGCGTTCTCCGCGGTAAAACCTCTCTAGCGGTGCCTTGCTCACGCTCGCTACACTCCGCATGCGCGCGAGGTGTGCGCCCAGCGAGTGGAACCGCGGAGTCGGAACGACGGTGAATCGTTTTTTCAATTGGGAGGTCGACCGCGACGTGCCACATCCGGCGGGCGCCGATTGTGCGCCCAGCCGGGCGGTCGCGGAGCGTTTTTCCGCTGCGCCGCGCGGCGCGACTTCTCAAGCTTCCCAGCAAGTCGAAGCAGTTGTTCGACCGTCGATTGAGTTTCCCTCGCAGGTTTCGACTTACGTCACCGCTCAGCGCGAAAAACTCTCGGCTCTAGCGGCCAGCGTTCCCGAAGTGCCGGTGCAGGCAGTGGCCGACTATTCGGTCGGCTACGGCAAGCAGGTGTTCTTCGGCATCTGCACCGCGGCGCGGAAGTGGCACGCCGACGACGCAGGCGCGATGGCGGCGAGCGTCGCTTACTACTTAGCCTTGTCGCTCTTTCCGATGCTGCTGTTGCTTACCGCCGGTCTGGGACTGGTGTTTCGCTTCACGCGGCTGGGGCATGATGCCGAACTGCAGATTCTCTCGATTGTCGCCGAGCACTGCTCGCCGACGTTGGAGCAGCAAGTGCGCGAAGTGTTAGCGCAGCTCCGCCAACACTCGTTGGTCGGCGGTCCGTTTGGTTTGGTCACTGCGGTGCTGGCCGCAATCGGCGTCTTCTACCGCTTCGAGCGCTCGTTCGATCGCATTTGGCGTTCTCCCAAGGTGAAGGACCGCAACTTTGCGGCGGCCTGCGTGCGCATCGTCACCCAGCGTCTCTCGGCCTTCTGTCTGTTGGCTTCGGTCGGCCTGTGCGTGATTGCGATCTTGCTGGCCAACATCGCGGTGGGATTCGTGCATGCGTGGATGCTGAACTGGCACTTGCTCGGAGCGATTGCGATCAGCGCGGTCGACGCGTGTGCCACGTTGTTGCTCAACGCAGTGGTCTTCGGGCTGCTGTATCGCGTCCTGCCCAAGCGGCGCATTCAGTGGATTGACGCTTGGCGAGGCGGATTGCTGGCTGCGATCGTCTGGGAAGTCGGCCGGCAGTTGCTCGGCGCGGTCCTCATCGGCGTGCGTTACACGGCCGCTTACGGAGCAATCGGTTCGTTCATCGCGCTGCTGCTTTGGTGCTACTGGGGCGTGTCGATCATCTTCTTTGGCGCGGAGTACGCGCTGGTGTTGTCGGACCAGCGCCAACAGAGGCTCGAGTCAGACGGGCACGAGCACGAGCACGAGCACGAGCACGAGACGTTGCGGCACGAGCGACCGGACATCATACCTTTCGCGCAGCCTGCTCCCCTGCCCTGCCCGATCGTTCCCCGCCGCGTGGCCTAGCGCTACTCGTTCCCAGGCTCTGCCTGGTAACGCACTGTCTTGGAGGCTCTGCCTCCCCGAACCCGCGCGAGAGCCTTACAGAACTCAATCGTGTCTTTGTGTCTTCGTGGTACATCCTGTTGATAAACCACAAAGACACGAAGACATGAACGGCTTTGCAATGTTCTCGCGCGGGTTCGTCCCTCGCTTACGCGTCGCGTTACAAAGGCTGTGGCTCGATGAGTTCCTGGATTGCGCGGCGGCCGGAGGGCAGCTGAGCGTAGACCGTGAGCTTCTTGATGTGCTGCGTCGTCGGGCGGTACGCTTGGTTGCCGGAGGTTTTGAAGAAAGCTAGTGGCACGCTGAAGTCGCTGCCCGCTTCAAGCGGCTCGGGGCAGTAAAAGAAGTATTGCGAATTGATCGCCATCGAGATGTTCTGCCAACGCTCTTTGGTCGGATTGTGAATGCGTATGCCGGGCATCAAGCGTACGTCTTCTTTGCCGCCGGGCGGCCAGGAGACCGGTTCAAAAAAAACTTCGATCGGGAGCTTCGGTTCGGGACGCGATGGGATGCCAAACCAGACCGTCGCTGCTAAAGCAACCGGGATCAGCGTAACGGCGATGAGGCTGATCGTCAGCCAGCGCCGCGAAAGCTGCGGTGCAGGCGGCATGGCCGAGGGCGGGATATCATGCGAAGTGGGCGACGCGAGCGCCTCCGAGTCCTCGGCTGCGGTGGAAGCATGGGGTCGCGACGACGATGGTTTCAAGCGGCACCTGTGTTTGATCAAAAGGCATGACGCAGCGGTCAATCCGGCGGTGCTCATTATTGCATATGCTCAGGAAAAGCCGAGACTAAGGGATAGTGCCTCAACCCCTTTACGCCCCCGAAGGAGACGCCATGGCCACTCATAACCGCCGCCGCTTTGTGAAACGCTCGACTGCAACCGTTGCCGGACTTGCCGGCGTCGCCGGACTGCCCGCCGGTCCCTGGCAGAACTTGCCCGCGCTCAGGGCTGAAGACGTGCAGCTCGACTCCAAAGCGGTTCGCTTTCGCGATGAGATCGAGCCGCTGGTGCGGCTGATCGAAGACACGCCGCGGGGCGACCTGACCGACAAGATCTTGCACGAGATCAAGAACGGCCGCAGTTACCGCGAGCTGTTGGCAGCCATGTTTCTAGCCGGCATTCGCAACGTGCAGCCTCGCCCGGCGGTCGGCTTCAAGTTCCACTGCGTCTTGGTCGTGTATGCCACGCATCAAGCCAGCATGGCCGCGGCCGATCGCGAGCGCTGGCTGCCGCTGTTGTGGGCGATCGACAATTTCAAAGGCGCGCAGGCCGCTGACGTCCGCGAGGGCAACTGGACGATGGCCAAGGTCGATGAAAGCCGATTGCCTCCGCCCGAGAAGGCCTTGTCGGCTCTGCAAGAAGCGCTCGAAGCCTGGGATGTCGAAGCGGCCGATGCCGCTGCCGCCGCTGCGGCTCGCACCGCCAGCAAGGAAGAGCTGCTCGACGTGCTGGCTCGCTATGCCACGCGCGACTTCCGCAGCATCGGTCATAAAGCGATCTACGTTGCGGCTGCTTTCCGCGCGCTGGACGTAATCGGCTGGGAACACACTGAGCCGATCGTGCGCTCGCTGGCTTACGCGATTCTCAATCACCAAGGCGATGACAATCCGTCGAAGCACGATTACGAAGCCGACCGCGCGGGGCGCGAGAATTGGCAACTCGTCCAGCAGTGGACCGCGCCGTGGGACGCTGGCAAGCTCGATTCGACGGTCAGCCAGCGAACGCTCGAAATGCTCCGCACGGCCGAGCCTGTGCCCGCCGCCAAGGAAACGCTCGAGATGCTCAAATCGGGCGCTCATCCCAATACAATCAGCGACGGCGTCGCCTTAGCCGCAGCCGAACTGGTCATGCGACAGCCCGGCATCGTGCCACTGCATGCGATCACGAGCACCAACGCGATCCATAATCTCGCCCAGCACGTCGGCGACGAAAAGCTGCGCAAGTGGCTGCTGCTGCAAAACGTTTCCTTCCTGGGCCATTTCGCCGACGCAGCGAAAGGACGCGGCAAACTGGGCCAGGCCGAGATCGACAGCCTGCAAGCGGCCGAAGGCTCCGCCCCTTCGATCGACGAAGTCTTTGCGACGATGAGCAGCGATCGCAAGGGAGCCGCCTCGGCGATCTATCGCCTCGCGCAAGATCCGGCCAATGCCCAGGAGATCGTTCGCGTCGCGCGGCATTTCATCTTCCTAAAAGGGGACGATGCCCACGACTACAAGTTCAGCTCGGCAGCGCTGGAGGATTTCGAAATGATTCATCCGCAGTGGCGAGCCAACTATCTGGCCGGCTGCAGCCACTTGTTCCGCGCCGCCGGCGACAAGTCGAACGCGCTGGCCGAGCGAGTGCTGAACGCGTAAGGGGGGAGGCTAAAAGGCTTCAGGCTAAAGGCTAAAGGCTTCAGGCTTCAGGCTTCAGGCTTCAGGCTTCATGTGCTCGTGCTCGTGCTCGTGCTCGTGCTC
>JBQCEI010000608.1:0-5815 GCA_051960375.1 Aureliella sp.
CGGTCGCTTTCCCGGGGCTGCCGCCCCGGGCTACTGACGACGGCCCCTCCGGGGCGAAGCCTGGCTGCCGTTCCGCCGACCCGTTCGCCAGCCTTCGAGTGGATGCCGCCATGCTGAAGTATCCCAATTGACGCCATGCGGGTATAGTTAAGGAATCTTGTCACCATTCAATCGCAGGTTCAAGCGCCACATCTGCGATTTCCATCATCGAGGAAATGGCGGATGCCCACGACTACGATGCTTGACGAGGGCAGGACGCGCGCTCTAGAGGGCGTGCAACCTCCTCCAGCTAATAACAGCTTGATTCCTCTCTACGATGAACTGATCGCCGGCGGCCGCGTTCAGTGGACCACCTACCATCACCTCGAGCGGCAGCTGGGAAGCGGCGGCCAGGGGATCGTTTTTCTCAGCGAACGCCGCGGCGCCGACGGCTTCAATCAGCCGGTGGCGATGAAGATCTTTTCGCCCGAGCGCTTTCCGACTCCGGGCGCTTACGACAAAGCCATGCTGCGATTGGCCCGCGTCGCTTCGCGCGTGGCGGTCATTCAGCACGACAACGTGCTCGACGTGCAGGACTTCATCGACCGCAATCGCATCCGCATCATGGTGATGGAGTGGATCGACGGTTACGACCTGCGCGAATTGATGGACCCGCGGCAGCTCGAAAAGGTCCGCACCCATTCGGCTCCCAAGCGCTGGGAATACATCAACAGCGTCATCGCTACGTTCGGCCCCGAGCAATCGCGATTCAAAGCGGGCGTCGCCGTGGCGATCGTTCGCGACTGCCTGGCCGCGTTGGCTGCGCTGCACCGCGAGAAGATCGTGCATGGCGACATCAAACCGTCGAACATCATGATCAAACGCACCGGGCATGCGAAGGTGATCGATATCGGCTCGGCTTTCGAACTGGACGATCTACCCAACCAGCGGGCCTGCACGCCCGCCTATGCCGCTCCTGAAGTGCTCGAAGGATCGTGCTGCACGCCGCGCAGCGACTTGGCCAGCCTGGGATACGTGCTGATCGAGATGCTGGCTGGCCGCCCGTGCTTTCCGGGGGACATGAACTTGCGCGAGCTCCTCGAAGCCAAGCGCCGCTTGCCGCATCAGTTGCACGAGCTGTTGCCGCATGAGGTGACATGCAACAATCATCTGATGAACCTGTGTCGCCGCTGTATCGCACCCGACCCGGCTCGCCGTTTTCCGAGCGCCGAAGCGGCCGAATTGCTCGAAGGGGGAGCGGCTCAGTTTCATCGCCAGTTGATCTTCGGCGATCTGGCCAGCGAATACGATCACGACATCCGTGTATGGCTCGAAGAGCTACGCTGCCTCGAGCGCCCCGCAAAGCCGCTGGGCGACCCGACGTCATCGTTTTGAAAGTTAGCTCTTTCGATTCTAGTGGCTTTGTGTGCCACTGGCCTTAGCCAGTGTCTTCACCTTCGAAGTGTGATGCAGGACGGAGCAGTCGATTTTCCAATGTCCAGCAACGTCCAAGGCAGTATCCGGTTTTTCAAGGCCTCCTTGGCCTTGGAACGGCTCGCTCTTCTTGTTCGCTTTTAACTTCGACAGTGAAGACACTGGCTAAGGCCAGTGGCACACCAACCTCTGCGCCTCTCCGTTAAAAGAGAACCCGAGTCGCCTCGCGCAGCACCCAGGTCGTGCACTCAATGATCCGTTCTTCACGGCCGGCGATATCTGCCGCATCGCGCGGCGCCGGCGCGATCAGTTCGCTTGAAGAGGCCGCAACTTCCTCTGCACCGCGGCGGGCCAAGGCGAAGAACACGCGTCCGTCGAGCCCCGGTGGACTGCCGGGACCGAGATGGCCGGTGATCGCGACACCTACGTCGGCTTCAGGCGTTGCCTGGAGCGTGCTGCGCGCGAGCAGCTCAGTTACTCGGGCGCTGACCGGTCCGAACTTCGGATCATCGAGCAGCTCGCGCGGGATGCCGAGCCACTGGGCTTTGCTCTCGTTGCGATAGATCACGAAGCTGCCGCACAGCCAGGCTGACACGCCGGGAATCGTCGCCAGAGCGCCCGCCACATTCCCGCCCGTGCAGCTTTCGGCCAACACCAGTCGCAAGCGTTTCTCAGCGAGCAAGTCGGCCAGCTGGCGCGCCGCACGAAGTTTCATTGCATGATCAGCCACAGGCATCTTTCGAAAAGGCTTCAGGCTTCAGGCGTCAGGCTTCAGGGGTTAAAGGACCAAAGGTCCGTAATACCTTAGGCCAGCCCAACCGGGCTGGGAACGTGGTACCCGTTTCTGAAGCCTGAAGCCTGAAGCCTGAAGCCTGAAGCCTGAAGCCTGAAGCCTGAAGCCTGAAGCCTGAAGCCTGATGCCTGCTTTCGAATCGTTATGTCCGTTATGACCGCTACTGGCTCGACGATCAACTTATCAGTCGCCTCTTCAGCAGAACGAACGCGCGCCGAGCAACAGCCTACGTTTAAGCAGACTTACTGGCTATTGCACTTCTTCGGAGTCTCTGCACCTTGCATTTCTTTTCGACGCTGCTCGAATCCCCGGCCGCCGCTCCCTGCCCTGCGATCGACGCCAGCCCCCTGCCGCTGGTGCCCACTGCGCCGGCCGATGCGTCGGTCTATGTTACTACGCTCAAAGTCTTGCATGTCATCAACGGCGAACATTTTTCAGGCGCTGAGCGCGTGCAGCAGAACCTGGGTTTGCATCTGGAGCAGTTCGGGTTCAGCGCCCATTTCGCATGCCTCAAGCCCGGCAAATTTCCCGAGCTGAGCGGCCTGCCGCCCGAGCGCGTGCACGAGACGCCGATGCGCAGTCGCTTCGATCGCAGCGCAGTCGATCGCGTCGAAGAGCTCGCGCGTGCTCATGGTTGCCGCTTGCTCCATGCGCATACACCGCGAACCGCCCTGGTGGCTGCCTTCGCGGCGCATCGGCTGGGAGTGCCGTGGGTTTACCATATTCATTCCCCTACGGCTCGCGACAGCACGCGGAGCATAATCAATCGCATCAACGACTGGGTCGAGCGGTTTTCGATTGCGTCGTGTGATTTGATGATCACCGTCAGCCGCAGCCTGCGGCGCGAGATGCTCGCGCGCGGCATCGATCGCAAGCGGTTGGTCGCCATCCCCAACGGAGTCGCCGCTGTCGAGCCGATCGATCCGGATAGCCGGATGCACAGTCGCATGTGGCGACTGGGGCTGGTCGCGCTGATGCGACCGCGCAAAGGAATCGAAATCGCGCTGGAGGCGATGGCTCGTTTGCGCGATGCCGGCGCGCCGGTGAGCCTCGAATTGATCGGCGGCTTTGAGACCGAAGAGTACGAGCGGCAAGTGCTCGCGCGCATCGAAGCGCTCGACTTGAAAGAGCGCGTGCACCTCAGTGGCTTTACGCGCGATGTCGCTTCGGCGATTCGCCGGCTCGACGCGCTCTTGCTGCCGAGCCTCTTTGGCGAAGGGATGCCGATGGTCGTCTTGGAAGCCTTGTCAGCCGGCGTGCCGGTCGTGGCTACTCGCGTCGAAGGCACACCCGAAGCGGTGCGCCACGGCGTGGAAGGAATGTTGGCCGCCCCGCGCGATGCGCACGATCTGGCTGAGAAAATCTCGGAGCTGATCGCCGCCCGCCACCGCTGGGCCGAGATGAGCCACGCGGCCGTCGCCCGGCATCGCGCCCACTTCAGCGACACTCAAATGGCCCGCCGCGTCGCCCGAGCCTACGACCGCCTGGTATAATTCCCCTCCGCGCTCTCCGCGTCCTCCGCGGTAAAAAAAGAACCCGCTTCAGCAGCGCAGATCGGGATAATCGGGCAGCGACATGACGATCGGCACATCGCGCAGCAGCAGCGATGGTCCCGACGCGTTGCCGCCGGCGTTAGCAGCGATCGGCTGAACGACCGGCGCCTTCCGACTCGCCGGTTCTGGCTTGGGTGCCGCAGCGGCCTGTGGCTCGAGGTCTGTGTCCTGCGGTCCAAAGTAGCTGAGCACCGCGGGAAGCGTGAACCAAGAGTTCAGCAGACAGAGACCCACGCCGACCAAGAGCACGATGCCGAGGCTCTGCAAGCCGCGGTGATCGGCGATGCCCATGCTCCCAAAGCCGACGATCGTCGTCAGGCTTGTCAGCAGAATGGCCAGCGTCGTATCGGTCGAGAGCGTGAAAGTCTTGCTGCCGCGCGTGGCATACTCGTGCATGATGTGCACGCCATCATCGATGCCGATGCCGATGATCAGCGGCAGGACGATCATGTTGGCGGCGTTGAAGGGAATTTCCATCCACACCAACAGCCCGCACAGCTGCAGCATGCTCAGGCACACCGGCACCATCGCCAGCATGACCAGGCGGATGCTGCCGAAGTCGATCATCAGCAGCGCGGCCACGGCCAGCAGCGCATAGATGCCGGCCTGATAATAGCTGTTTTCCAGTTCGCCCGACGCATACCAGGTCTGGATCGGGTGGCCGGTGACGCGCGGGTCGACCGATTCGAGTTCCTTGACGAACTTGCCGAGGTTCTCGCGCTGCCACAAGTTTTCCTTGGCGAAGATGCGGAGCAAGAACGTTTCGCCGTCGTGGCTGGCCATGCGGTCGCGGACCGAATCAGGAAAATCTTCCAGAGTCGGCGAAGCCCCGGCGGCCATCTGCTCGACCGATTCGGCCAGTTGCTGCATCGGCATGACGACCTGCCCGATCGCCGGAACCAGCTCGGTGTGCGAAGTCGTCGTGTGGATGGCTGTGCGAACGAGCGACGATGCGCTCGGGTCGACCGCAGCCATCGCTTGCGTCGGAACCATCGCCAGTTGCTGAACCAGTTGCGCGGCATGCTCGCGGCAAGCGGCCACTAGTTCGCTTTTGTACGGATGCGTCGTGGCGCTGGCGATCACGCTGCCGATCTCTTCGACGCGATCTACGCTGGGAAGCTTCGAGAGTTGTTCATGCAGGGCGCGAGCTTGCTGAGGCGAGTGCGCCATGCTGATCGCGAACCAAGCGCTCTGGCCGCTGCGGCGCGTCAGCTCGAGCTCGGCATGCACGCTCGGCAGGCCGGCGGCTTGCAGGTTCAGCAAATTGTGATCGTACCGCAGGCGGCCGGCTTGCATTCCAGCCAGCACCGTAATCGCGCAGATACCTACGACGACCGAGAAACGTTGCCGCAAGACAATGCCGTTGACGACGCCAATCCCGCTATTGGTCAAGCTGCGAAATCGCAACAGCATGCTGCGGATGCGACAGTCCGCCGACGTAACTTTGGCTGGAGAGTCTTCCGTCGGCGAGCGCCGCGTAATCACAGGCAAGCTCAGACGCGATTGCCAGACGAGCAGAGCTGGCAAGATCCAGATCGTCGCGACCATGCACGAGAGCGTGCCCAGGGCGCAGATCGTTCCCAGCTCGGTCATGCCGCGGAAGGGAGTGAGCATCGCCACACCAAAGGCGGCCGCCGTGGTCACCGAACCGGTGAGGATTCCCTTGCCGCAATGTCCCACCGCATCACGCAGCGCCTCGGGCAAATGGGCTTCGTCGTCTTGAACGCTGTGCGACTGCGAGCTGAGCCGCGACAGGAGGTGGATCGCGTAGTCGATCCCCAGGCCGGCGATGATCGCGCCGAAGGCAACGCTGAAGAGGTTCAAGTGACCGATGAAGATCGTTGCCAGGCCCACCGTCCACATCAAACCCATCGACAAGCACAGGACTGCGACGCACGGCATGCGCCAGGAACCGAAGCCGAAGACGATGATCACGGCCACGCCAACCAGGCTGAGCAATGTCGCGTTCTGCATGTCGCGCTGGCTCGATTGGCTTTCGTCCCACTCGAGCACCGGCATGCCGGTCAGCCAAATATCGATGCCGGCATGTTGCTTG
>JBQCEI010000609.1:0-10752 GCA_051960375.1 Aureliella sp.
CGATGGCCCGGATTTCGACCGTTTGAGCCGAGCCAGACAAGGGGATGCTCAGGTCGACGGGCGTTTCGTACGCGTCGGGGTTAGAGACCGTCGTCCAGTTGCCGCCATCGGTGCGGTACTGAATCGCGGTGATGCGGTTCAGCGTAATGTCGTTGTGCAGGCCATCGGGATTGAGGTTCGGCAGCACGCCAACCTTGGCAGCTCCGCGAAATTTATACGCGGCGGCCGCGCTATCGTAATAGCCGGTCCCAGTCAGTTTCAGCGGCACGTCCAGCACATCGAAGATGCCATCGCCATCGCTATCTTGCCAGCCGACCATGGCGAGCGTGCTCGCGGGCGAGACATGATGGTCGTAGGCGTAATCCAGCAAGCTGCCGCTGGCCATGATGCTCGGCTGCTGCACAAAGCCCGGCTCGGAATTGTCGGCGGCGTTGAGGTTCTGCGTGTTGTAGTAGCCGCGGTGTTCCGTCCAACTGGCCCCGCCGGCATACTCGTCCTTGGCCCAGAACATGTGTCCCGTTTCATGGGCAAAAGTCGATGCGGGGCGAGTCGACGGGGCAACCAGGAACAGCCCGCCGGCGAAGGCGAACGCCTGAGAAAACGAACCTCCCGGCGCAAAGCTGCCGTCGGCGTCGTGATTGGAGTTGACGATGAACATCGTGTAGGCCCAGTCGGCGTTCATCTTCTGGCGCTGGGCATCGTTGAAGGCCCGGATATCGGCATCGAGGCCGCCGGGCGTGTCGAAGCCCGCGCCGGCGACAAACTCCTGAACCCACAAGGCGAAATCGTTCGACACTCGGCTGATCGGTTCGTAGCGCGTGGCCGCAGGGTGGTCGGCGTAGGTCGTATCGAACGTGAACTCGAGCGTGTGCACGGTGTGGAGCGTCGCCAGCGTATCGCCCCACCAATTGACCCCCGCCTCGACTTTCTGCAGCGTCGATTGGATTAGCGACGGGGTACAGTCTTCGGTTCTGGGGTCCAGTTTGCCGTTGCTCTCGAGAAACACCGGGGTGACGGCGACTCTTCCCAGCATGAATTCGCCGGTATCTTGCGGCATGGCTCCGAAGGGAGGCGTGGTCATGACGCGCCGCGTCTCGAGCGTCTCGAGCGACAAGCGTCTGGTTTCTCGACCGCGCATTTTTCGTCTGCTGAACATCCGCAAAGAACCCGTGAGGCCGCAGGCCGAGAGACTAGAGGCGACTTGGGGGAAAAACGCACCCCGCACCCAATTTGACTCTAGACGACAGGTTCGGTTCCGGCAACTGCCGCAAACCCAGCCCAGGGATGGTCGGTCCTCAGCTGTCGAAAGATGCGTTACTCTCCGCGCCACCGCTGCGATCCTCCGCGGTAAAAAACATCCAGTTCCGGCACGAATTAAAAAGGGCGAACGCAAACCCTATAGTTCACGCTCGCCCGATGAAAAACTTTTCGGTTTTCGCTTTTTTTCCGCCACCTCACAGAAGACGGCTCGGAAGACTGCTGGCAGACTAGCTTCGGAAGAAGCCGCCCAGGCGTTGGCGGATGGTCCAGCCCGCCTGATCGGCGACGATGGCGTCGTCGACTTCGGTCGCCGAGCCGTCGATGCCGCCGATGACCGCGTCATAGACGCTCGCCTGGCCCTCCGAGGAATCGAAGCCGGCCGACAGGAGATCGTCCTCCTCGTCGTCCATCGACGCGAAGAACGCATCGCGAGGCTGAACTTCTTCGCTGGCGCCGGTCGACGCCTGGCTGGTCACCGCCGGGGCCGCCGAGCCGACCAGGCCTTGCAGCCAGTCACCGCTGGAGACCGCCACGACGCTGGAACCGACGCTTGCAGCTTCGCCTTCGCCAGCTCCTTCACCTTCACCGCTGCCGCCGGGCGGCACGCTGTTCAGGTAGTTGATCACCAGCAGCGCGTCGATGCCCGAGACCGAGCCATCGCCGTTGACGTCCACGTAGGGTGGCAACGAAACGGTCGGCGGCAGACCGAGCGTCTTGGGTTTGGTCGGATCGTTGATGTAGTTGATCACCTGCAGGACGTCGATCGGCGAGACGTGGCCGTCGTTGTTGACGTCCATGCGATTGGTCTGATTCTGATACGGGTTGGCAGTAATCGTGACCTGGTAATCTTCCACTTCGCCATCCGGCGCGGCGCCGACCGGCGTCGACACGCTGGCCGCATCGCTGCTGACGCGGAAGCGTGCGTAGGTGGTTCCGACCTTGCTGGCTCCCGATACCACGAAGGACAAGGTGGTGAACTGCTGCGTGATCGGCAAGGCATTGGCGATGCGCTCCGATGCGGAGAACACGCCGTCGCCGTTGTAGTCGATCCAGCCCGAGAGGTACGCATTGGTGCCTTGTGGGTGGTTCACTTCAACCTTGACGCTGCTCTGGAAGGCGGCCACGAGCGACTGGGTGAACTGAACACCGTCATCGAACTCGTCGGCATCGGGCGTCTTGGCATCGGCATCGGGGCGAACCTGGGGTCCCAGGCTGAAGCCTGGAACGACGGTGTGTCGCGGTCCGTTATTGTCACGCTTGGTGGTGTAGATCGGATCGGGCGCGTCGCCGTAATCCATGCCTTCACCGAGGAAGACCGTCAGCGTGGTCGAGCCGTCGAGCTGGTTCGCTTTCAGGGCATTGCCCGCGTTGTCGGTGATGCCTTGCAGGAGCGTAACCTGGCTGCCGCTGACATCCTTGGCTCCAGAGATCACCACGCGATCGCCAAACGGCGTGGCGGTCACGCCCGGCAAGTTCGCAGCGTTGATCGCGGTGCTGATCTGAGCAGCGATGCCGGCCGAATCGGTGCTGCCGGAGAGCGACAGCTTGATCGCGCGAGCCGCGGCCAATCCGGGTGTGCCGGCTTGGAGCAGCTGCGTATTGGACAGTCCGAGCGTCGTGTTGGCGTCGCCGCCGAGCGTCACTACGCCGTTGCCCGCATAGGTCGGCTGCAGCCCCAGACTCGAGCTGCGAATGGCCGTGACCAGCGCCTGGCCGATCGTCGCCGCACTCGCTCCGGTGGTAAACCGTACTGGAATCCGGCCCGGCGTCACGACGCCGTTGGTATCCAGTTCGAAGGTCACCGGCAAGCTGGTGCGCTGGATCGTGAAGGTCTCGCCATCGACAAAGTTGACGGGCCGTCCGGCGACCAGCGGAATCTGCAACCCGAACGCGGGACGCACGCCCGGATGACCGGTCACTTGCAAGCCGCTGTTGCCAGCCAGGATCGCCGAAGTGGCCGAACCATCGATTTGCAGAATGCCCGATCCCAGGTCGACCGCACTGAACTGCAGACCGCTCAGATTGATCGCGGCTTGGATCAACTGGGACACTTCCGTCACCGTCGGCGAGCTGCTCAGCGGCACCTGCAGGTTGCCCGTGGCGACCGAGCCGTTGGTGTCGAATTCGAACTGCAACCGACGCGTACCGTCATCGAGCGTAAAGACGCCGCCATCGCCGACATTGGCCGTAACGCCATCGCTGGTCGGCACGCTGATGCGATAGCCGGTATCCAGTTCGAAGGTCGTCTTGCCGTTGTTGGCGTCGACGATGTCGATCGTGCTGCCGTCGGGATTGGTACTCGAGTCCAGCTGCGTATTGACCGCAAACTGGCGCGAATTGACGAAGCGAATCTGATAAACGCTGCTGGTCGAGAACACGCCGGCCAGCGGAGTCAAGCGAATGACGTTGGTCGTCGCGTCGTAGCCGAAGCGATAATCGATGCCTTCGACCAGCGGCACGTTGTCTCGATAGAGCTGAACCGACGACGAGTTAACCGTGCTGTCGTTGATGTTCGAGCCGCGATTCGGATCGCTCGGCTCGAGACCATCGTACAGCTGAATATCGAAGAAGCGCGCGGTGAAGTTGGTCAGTTCCACCACCGAGGTGGCCGGATTGCTATCCAGTCCGCCGACGTCGTTGTCGGCCGGGTTGAGCAGCACAACCGAGGGACCGACCGAATCGGAACGGTCTTCAGCACCGCGATCCTTGAATACGTTCTCGCCGAGCCCTGAGGGGGAAGCGACGTTCGGATCGTCCACGCGCAACGAACCGTTGATGTCGTACTGCGGAGCCAGGATCGGCGAAGCACCTAGGCCGATCGAGCTCTTCACCGCAACCAGCGAAGGCCGGTCCTGCAGCGAATCCATCGAGCTATCGATCACCGGCGAACCCGGAGCAGGGTAGAGGTTGCCGTTAGCCACATCGACGAACAGTTCTTTGGTTGCATCGGCCACTTGCGGGAACTGGCCGAGCGTCGCTGAGCCAGCCGTGTTGGCGGTGTTGCGATGGTAGACCATGCCGCCGACCACTGTCGAGCTGCTCGACGCGTCGACCTGCAGGCCGACCGGCGAATTGGTGATCACGCTGTTGAGGATCGTCGGCGAAGCGTTGCTGGCGACGCGAATGCCGGTTTCCGAAACCGCGCTGCTGACGGCCACCACCGCATCAATGTCCGCGCCGGCCGCGTCGAGCGAACCCAGCCGCGAGCCATCGTCGGTGATGCGCACGTAACGCAGCGGCGTCTGGCCAAAGGCGCCGTCGACATCGAAGCTCGACGAGCCCACGCCAAAGCCTAGCGAACGGTAGTTGACCCCGTCGGGGCTGACCTCGACGAGATAACGTTCTGCCGTGCCTACTTCGGTGATCGCTAGGTCGGCGTTACCGACGTTGCCGTCGCCGACCAGGGAGTTGTTAGTGAACTCCACAGTCAGTTGACCGCCGACGCCGAGGCTGACTGCGCCTTGAACGCCGGTAGGTTCGCCGGAACCAGAATAGTCAGCCGCGTTGAGGGCAGCAGCAGGATCATCCAGTCCCTTGACCGGCGCGATGCCGGTTAAACCAGGCAGGTAGCTGACGACCGAGTCGGCATACTGGCGATCGTTGTAGAAGCTGCGGTCGACCGTACCGACGATCGTGTTGTTGACCAGACGTGCATACGGCACAGCCGCTGCCACCCCGCTGGTCGACGGATCGCCGGTGACCGAGATACCGCCGGCCAGGTTGCCGACCATCTCGCTGTTCATCACCACAGCGCCGGTCGTCAAGCGATCGGTGTTGAGGGTGAGCAGGTTGCGGGGCGAGCCGGTTTGCGAAACGCCCAGTGCATCGCGACCGCCAGCGTCGATGCGGACGCCGAAGGCACGCGAGTTGGTGACCTTGGCCGACTTGACGACGATCTGACCTTGATCGCGCTGGCGGTTGGAATCGCCGTCGCCGTTGGAAATGATCGTCTGGCCGATGCTCGCTGGAACGTTGACGTTGGCTTGGCCGATCAGCACCACCATCGGCGAAGTTTCGCCAGTCGCGTCGCTGTTGATCAGAATCGCGTTGATATCCAGCACCGACTGCACGGCCGCTGAGTTGATGATGTCGCGGACGCGGGCGGCGATCGTCTGGGCCGATTCGCTGCGCAGCGTTCCGGTGGTCGGATCGAAGGCAGCATTGCTGAACGGAACCGGCACGTTGCCGGGCTGAGTGCCGACCGAATCGTCCATGTTATCGAGCTCGAAGGTCAACTGCCGCGTGCCATCGCTGATGGTAAAGGTGGAGCCGGCCGACAGAGCGCTAGCCCCATTGAAGACGATCGACACGCCTTTGGAGAGCCGTTCTTGCGGCGAGACGGCGCGGTCGAGCGCCAGGGTCGTCGGGAAGCCGTCCAGCAGCGGCGTACCATAGTCGCTGCCGCCGCGGATTTCGACCTGATACGGACCGACCAGAACTTCCGGATTGGCCTTCACCGGCAGCGTCGTGCTCAGTTGCGGGTCTTTGATGAAGCTCGTGTCGCTCGGAGCGTTCTCAACCATTTCACCGCGACCGGCGACGCCGATGATGAAGTCATCGACATACACACCTTCGAACGCGTTGTTCTGAGCCCGCAAGGCGCCCGGATTGGCGTTGTTTCGGTTGCCGCCAAAGTCGGTCGAGGCATTGAAGGCGTTGAACGCGTCGCCGACGAAGTTCGTCGTCGCGCCGAACGGGCCCGGATCGAGCTGCTGCAGCGACGGCGCGGGCATGCCGGTGAGGAAATCGATCGAGTCGTACTGCACCAGGCCGGTCAAGCTGAGCGTATCGCCGTACAGCGGGAAGGCAGTGGTTCGGCCATCGGCGTAAAGGCGAGCCAGTGCTTGCTGGAAAGCCTGTCCGACTTGGTTGGCCGTCATGCCGGCGTTGACATACACCGGTTCTCCCGTCGTGCCGAGGCTGCCTTGCACGAGCACCGCCGAACCGGGCGATACAGCGACGTGGGCTGCGCCCTCGAGCTGGATGCGTCCGCCGGCTTGGACCGCGTTGAGCTGGCGGGCGACGTTGATCACGAGTTGATAGTCGCCTGAGCTGGCGCCGTTGCCGGTGCCGAATACCGCCGGCTTGTAAGCCGCGTTGCCCGAACCGCTCACGCCGAAGTAGTAAGTTCCATCGCTCGGAGCGGTGAAGAAGACGCGGCTGTCGGTGGTGCCCACCGCATTATCGTTGGCGTAGAGCTGGCGTCCCTGGCTGTCGAAGACACGCAGGTAGCTGTCCAGCGTGCTGCCGACCGAGAGGGCGTTGACTTGAGCCATCACCGTTGCGCCGCGGGCCAGTTCCACTCGCACCAGATCGACATCGGAAGTCGGATCAGGCAGCGTGGCATTGTCGCCAATCGTACCGGTGACGGTGATGACCGCCGAATCGCCCGTTTCACCGGCGATCAGGGCCGTGCCCAGCGTGTCGTTTTGCTCGGTAGCGGTGAGGTTGATCGTCGCTTGAGGACGCGGGGTGCTTTGGATCAATCCCAGCAACGTCGCGGCGACTTCCTCGGCGCTTTGCGTCGCGGTGAAGGGCACTGCAACATCAGGGCTGGCCACCGGCGGTCCCGAGCCATCGGTGAAGACGTAGTTGACTCCTTCGATGGTGACCGAGTCGCCGTTGTGGATTGAGCTACCTGCCGGCAGCGACAACGACGGTCCCATCTCGAGTTCGAAAGTGCGGCCGCCGATCGTCACGGTTTGTCCGTCGGCCAGGCGGTCGCCCGAGATCATCCGCAGCTGCGGACCTTGCCCGCCTTGAGCCCCGAAACCGAAGCCGCCTGCCGAAGAAAACTCGATGCGCAACTTGACGTTGGACTGACCGGCGAACGCGTCGAGCGGAACGCGGGCTTGTCGCCACTGGCCGTTGTTGTCGAACAGTTCCTGCACGTTGCTATTGCCCGTCAGGAATGGATCAAATTCGTCGTCGCCACCATTGGGGCCGCGCGTCGAGTTGTTCGTCGCGGCGAGAATCCACTGTCCATCTTCACCCGAGACATAGACGCGGAACGAATCGCGCATGTAGTCGGTCTGGCTTTGTGCCAGCGGCAGAGCGGCGTTGGCGTTCTCGGTGTCGAAGCGATAGTTGAAGTACAGCGTCGGCAGATCCCCTTCGCTCAACCCCGAGAGATCGAACGGTTGGCTTTCGATGGCTCCCGCTGCGCCGCCGGGGAAATCGTAGCTGTTGCGAATGCCCGGATCGGTGACGCTCGTCAGAGGCACGCCGTTGGCACTCGGCGATTCGAAGCCGAAGTATAGGCTGTTGCCTCCATTGACTCGGGTCCCGCGGCTGGCATCGGGAGTGACCGGCAAACCGTGCCCCGCTTCGCTGCCGCGGTTATTGCTGACGTGCCACAGGTTGTAGTCGAGGGTCGAGAACGACAGACCGGTGGCGCCGGACAGACCGGTATCGACGCTCGATGCGCCGCCGGCGAAGATCGGCAACAGCCGTCCCGCGGTGTCGAACGCGTACATGATGCCGTTATCGTCGATGCCAAAGAGCGTCTGAGCGAACGCACCGTTCTGCGCGTGCGCCGGGCCCGCGCTCAAGCCGGTAAAGTGGATGCCGATCAGGTCGGACGCTGTGCTGACGTAAGTACCGACATTGCCGACAGCCAGACTGGTCGGCGAACTGACTCGGTACAGACCGCCCGCGTCGCTGACGGCATACATGACGCCGTTGATGACTGCGGCACCGGTGACCGTACCGCCGGGAGCTCCAGCCGGGTTGAGCGAGCCCGAATCGGCGACCGTGCCGCCGGTGATGTTGACCTGTGCGCCACTGGTCGTCGCGCTCAGTCCGGGAATGCCTGAGGAGTTGATCGCGATCGCCATGCGAGCAGCCACATCGGTCGCGCTGTCGGTGGCCAGGAAGGGAACCTTGATCGCGCCGGGGCTGACGTTACCATTGCTGCCCTGGTCGAAGAAGATGCCCTGGTTCTGCAGCTGGGTGAAGTCGCTGGTCATCGCGCCGCCGAATGTCAGCCGGTTGCCTTCCGAGGTGACCGTAATGCCGCTCTTGACGTGGCGAGCGATCGCGTCGACCAGTTGGCGATAAGTGCCTTGGGCGTTGATCGGAATCGCGATCGTGCCCGGCGCAGTGCCCGGCGTGCCTTGCAGAGTATCAAACTCGTAGACCACGCCATCGAGCTTGAACTGCGTGCCGTCGGCGATCGTCTGGCCGGCCGCCGGATCCCAATTGACCAGCACTTCCGGTCCGGAGTCGAATTCGAAGACCGCGGTGAAGTTGGCCGAATCGAGCAGCGTAAAGGTATCGCCGTCGTTGATCAGCGCCTGCGTGCTGCCGTCGGGCAAAACGCGAGTCGCTTCGCGAGCGATCAAGCCGGTAATCGGTGCGCCGAGGGTGCCCGTCTCGATGTAACCGCGTTCGCGAACGGCAGTGCCCGCGTTCAAACCAATGGCCACGCCCGTCTTGTCGGCGCCCGGCGCGCTGGTTGCGTTACCGTTGTTTTCATCGAATTCGTAAATGATGTTGTTGAAGTAATCGACGCCCGGGCGAGCGGTGCCGACGTTGGCACGCGGGAACTGAGTGCCGCGCGAACCGACGATGAAGCCGCGTTCCTGGCCGCCGATGCTGGCGAAGGTGATCGCGCTAGGATAGATACCGTCGTTGCTGTCGGCCGCGTTGGTGCCGTCGACGTGGGAGGTCTGCAAGTTCAGGTCGCCAATGTCCGTCGCCACAGCGGTGCCCGGATCAATGTCGATGTAGTCCATCAACGTGTCCTGGTCGGTATTGGCATTGGGGAACTGCGGCGACCAGTCGAAGGCGCGGAGGCCACCGTTGTAGCGGAAGGCGATGTCGTCCACGCGCAATCCGAACCGGCCGACCGTGTTGGACACGCCGCCGGTGAACGGGTTGACCATGTACACGTTCGTCGCGTTGGTGCCCACGGTCTGGCTGACGTACAAGTTGACGTCGCTCAGGTTGAACGGCACCGCCGAGTTGCCCTGCGGGAACAGGACGGGGGTCTGCGGATCTACGGCCGTCGAGCCACCGGTCGAGTTGATGTGATCTTCGGCGATCAACTGCACACCGTTGATCGGCTGCAAGCGAATCGCTGCCGTCGCGCCGCTCGGGGTCGCGTTGGTATACGATTCCATGACGCCCGGCACGCGATCGCTGTTGGTTACCGCCAGGAAGTACTGGCCTTCGGGCAGTTCGGCCGAGCCGATGAACGGATCGAGCGAGCCCGCCGAACCGCGCGACAGATCGGTGCTGCCCGCTCCGGCCAATCCGCCCGACTGATCATCGACCAGGTTGCTGCCAAGTCCCGACAGGATTAAGCGGCCCTGCGAGTCGAAGACATAGATCGACGTGTCGGGACGGCCGATGCCATCGGCGTAATCGACGTCGAAGACCGTCGCAAAGTACTTGCGCAGACCGGTCGGTCGGATCGCGGTGTAGTTGATGTCGAAGCTGTACCAGTCGACATCGGTAAAGCTGTCCAGCGTGCCAGCGATGCTCAGCGCCTGGCGATCGGTCGTCAGGATGTTGCCGATCGGCTGAGCGGTGCCCGGCGTGTCGTTGGCGCTGTTCGATTCGGCCGTTTCCCCCAGCAGCGGCGAATGCCCTGGCATGCCGACGATTTCGATGCCGTTGGTCGCATACCGCAGGTCGGCATACGTCACGCTCGAACCCGGCACTTCGTCTTCTTCGCGCAGTCGAATCTGCAGCTCGTAAGCACCGCGGGTGATACCGGCGTTGAGCAGATTCGGATCGAGCAAGCGTGAAACCGGATCGCCTTCGCGTAGGTTGCTGCTGCGCACGCGAACGTGGTATAGGACGCTCGAGCCCGGTTCGCCCGGCAGCACGACACGCATGCCTGCATCGCGCGGGTTGGTGCTGTAAAGATCCTTCGGAGCTCCGGTGGCGCTCTTCAGATACAGCTCGGGAGTGCTCTTGCGGAGCGAGTGCACCGACTGCGACGGCATATCACTGGCCGTGTACAGCTTCGACGGATCGGCTTCTTCCGCCAGCGAGTTGTCCGACTGAGCCAGAATTCGGCCGTTGGCATCGACCAGTTCCACAACCGTGTCGAGCGAGTTGAGCGTGCGGTCGATGTCGAGCCAGACTTCGGTGCCAGCGGTGCCGCGGAAGCTGTAAACGTCGACGTCGCCTGGATTGGCGATCACGCCTTGGATCTGATAACCCAGGCGGCGAGTCTCGTCGCCGGTGGTCAGGCTCGGCGCCAGATCGCCCAAGAATTCGCTCGAATCGGGAGTGCCGTTGGAGCCAGGCGATTGCACCTGCGGCGATTCCAGTTCAGTGACCGAGGCCACGTTGCGATCATTGCTGTGCGGGCCGATCAGAACGCTGTTCCAATCGCCAGGCTCGGGCAAGTGCACCGTGCCGCCGGCTTGCTTAACGATCGAGTCGACCAGCACGTTTCCGAAACTGGTCGCGGTGGTTCCGCCAAGTTGAATCTGCTCGATGTCGCCCGCAATGCCGCAGACATCGTAAATCAAGTTG
>JBQCEI010000610.1:0-2019 GCA_051960375.1 Aureliella sp.
TCCTCATGTGTTTATCGGTGGGGGCGGCCCGGCTGGCGGGGTGCGCCCGCAAGCGGACTGCCGTCCCACGTTGGGCTGGCTTCCCTCTTGGCTGCCTTGAAATTATCAGCCGGAACGCATCAAGGCCAGTGACAGCTTGCTGATTGCATCGAGTGGGCAAGTAGCATGCGCATGCGACGGCTTGCTGCATGAGTGAAGTCAGCATACTGAGGGCGCGATGCGTTGCAATGATTGAATTGGCCTTGCTCGCATGCTTGTTGACTCGATCGCTGTCGCAGCTACGGGGCGCGCATTTTGCGGCGGCTCAGCAACCCTTTAACGGCCCTTTGAAAGAGTCCGTACCGGTTTATCAGCGATCAGCCGGCGGCCCTCGGTTCGTGATGCACAGTTGTCTTTTGCTGTGATCCGCAGCCGCGCGCTTGCTGCCTGCCGGCTGATAAGTGGAACAGACTGTTAGCAGGTCCGATTTGCTTTCACACCCCATAGGAGAACGACATGCGACTGCGAAACTTTGTGCTCGGCGGAATCGGTGTTCTAGCTTTCATCACGGCCCCCGCTTTCGCACAGCAGGGAAATCAGTCCGGACAGAGTAGCCAGTACAACCAAGGCTCGCAATCGAGCGGCCAGTCCGGAAGTAGCCAATCCGGAAGCGGCCAATACGGAGGTAGCCAGTACGGCGGTGGCAGTCAGTACGGCGGCAGCCAGTCGGGCAGCGGCCAATACAGCGGCAGCCAATATAGCGGCAGCGGTCAGTACGGCTCGAGCGGTCAATACGGACAAGGCCAATACGGACAAAACCAATATGGGCAAGGCCAGTACGGCCAGGGCCAATACGGCCAGAGCGGCTGGGGTCAGTACGGTCCGAGCGGCCAAGGCTACTATAACCAAGGCACGACCGGCCAAACGGGATGGGGACAGTATGGCCCCAGCGGCCAATACGGCGGGACCACTTCCACGTGGCAGCAAACCGATCAATATGGTCGGTCGTATAACCAGCCATATGGACAGTCGGGTTATTACGCTGGCAGCAGCACCAGCGCTCCCTACGGTGCTAGCGGTCAATACGGCGCTAGCGGTCAATTCGCCGGCAGCCAGGATCTGCATAGCGAGGTCCAGCGCCTGCGCCAGCAAGTAGAACATCTGCAGCAGCAACTGCATCAGATGCAACAGCAAATCGCCCAGCGCGGTGGCCAGAGCCAAAGCGAACAACGGCAAGCTGACCGGCGCTCGGGTCAGTCGTTCGGAACCAGCTCGCGCAGCTCCTCGAGTCAGGACGATGATTCGTCGAGCCGCGATCGCTCGCGAAGCTCCGACGACCAAAGCGATCGCATGCGCCGCGACCGCCAGCGAAGCAGCAGCAGCGGTGACGACTCGTCGGGCGGCGAAGATTGATAGTCGCGATCCCAAACGCTCGATGCCACAACTGAGCGCGCGCTGAACCCCACTGGACTGCCGATGCCTTCCTCATCGGCAGTCTTTTTTTGTTCAGGCGTCAGGCTTCAGGCGTCAGGCTTCAGGCTTCAGGCTTCAGGCTTCAGGCTTCAGGGCCGAAGGCCCGTCATGCCTTAGCCCAAGCCGACGGAGACTGCCGATTTAATCGATATTGGTCAAGCGATGGAACCAGCCGCAGGGCGTTAGCCCGCGGTTTGCGGCGCTTTAAGGCATGGAACCGGACGCGAACGCGTGCCAGCTGATTAAATCAGTGCCCGACGGCCCGGGGACCCAAACCTGACAACTCATACGCGACATCTCATACGCGACATCTCATATGCGACATTTGATATGCGATACATGACCACGCGTTGCCTGAAGCCTGAAGCCTGAAGCCTGAAGCCTGAGGCCTCCTCCGCCGGTCCACACTGTCTTGATCGCGAAGCGATTGCCTGTGATAGCCTCGGGCGACAGCCCGAGGTAGCGCGGCAGCCGACAATCGGTCTTGGGGGGGGAGAGGACAACACAAGGGGGCACGAAAAATCAGAGAGACCCCCAAAATTTGTTGTTGTTAGTCAAAAAAAAGAT
>JBQCEI010000611.1:0-3641 GCA_051960375.1 Aureliella sp.
GGTTGCATCCCGAGCCGTATCGCACCTACAACATCGATCGCAACATTAACTACACCAACATCTGCACCGCGGTGTGCGATTTCTGCGCGTTCTATCGCTCGCCGAAAAGCCTCGAAGGCTATGTGCTGCCGCGCGAAGTGTTGCTGGAAAAAATTGCCGAGACAGTCGCTCTCGGCGGCAATCAGATTTTGATGCAAGGCGGCCTGCACCCGAACTTCAAACTCGAATGGTACGAGGAACTGCTGCAGGATATCAAGCAGCGCTTTCCTGAAGTGAACATTCACGGCTTCAGCCCGCCGGAGATCTACCACTTCACTAAAGTGAACAAGTTGCCTCTGCGGGACGTGCTCGAGCGGCTGAAAGCAGCCGGTCTGGGCAGCTTGCCCGGCGGCGGTGCCGAGATACTAGTAGATCGAGTGCGCAAAGAAATCACGCGTGGCAAAGTGCTCAGCGACGACTGGCTCGACGTGATGCGCGTCTGGCACTCGCTCGGCGGGATCAGTTCGGCGACGATGATGTTCGGGCACGTCGAGACGCTAGCCGAGCGCGTCGAGCATTTGCTGCGGCTGCGCGAGCTGCAGGACGAGACCGGCGGTTTTACGGCCTTCATTTGCTGGACGTTCCAGCCCGAGCACACGGCGCTGGCGCATCTGCCCAAGGCCGGCGCTTATTCTTACTTGCACACGCAGGCCGTCGCCCGGCTATTCCTCGACAACATCCCGAACATCCAAAGCAGCTGGGTGACGCAGGGTTTGAAAGTCGGGCACCTGGCGATGCTCTACGGAGCCAACGACATGGGGAGCCTGATGATCGAGGAGAATGTGGTGGCCGAGGCGGGCACGGTGCACTACCTGACGCTCGACCAGATCCGCTCGGCGATTTCCGAACTGGGGTACGAGCCACGGCAGCGCGACGTCTTTTACCGCTTAGTCGCCCCCGAGCTCGAACAGCGGGCCATCGCCGCCAATCGCCGGTAAACTCGAATACCGACACCGCGTCCTCCGCGCCTTCTCTGCGCCTCTGCGTTCAAACGAGAACCCGCCGCAGCCATTTTGACAGACCCGCCCTCCCAAGCGTCCTCGCAAAATTCTTTGGATCGCCGAAAAGTAACGAGCAAAAGAACTTAGAGCTAGCTAAGACCTCCGAAAAAGCCTCGCGGCACGGGACTTGCTTGCTCCCCGGTCGAAACTTTTGGCGTGCCTTTTTGACGGTCGGCGGCGGTTTGCTCGCCGGGCCGCGAAAACATAGTTGCTTTCTCAAATCTCAAATACCTTCGGAGGAGTGCCGCTCATGGCGACGGCGACAAAGAGCAAGGACAAGACCACTGTGAAACTGCAACCGATTGGTGATCGCTTGGTTGTCAAACGAGAAGAATCAGAAGGTAAGACCGCCGGTGGCATCGTCCTGCCCGACTCGGCCAAGGACAAGCCGACGCGCGGGGTTGTCGTGAGCGTGGGCGATGGACGACTGACCAATGACGGCAAGCGCGCCGCCATGCAGGTCAAGGTCGGCGATCGCGTGCTCTTTACCAGCTATGCCGGCGAAAACATCGAGATCGGCGACGAAGAGTACGTGCTGATGAGCGAGAGCGAAGTGCTCGCCGTCCTCGAGTAATCGCTGCTCGAGCCCCAGCCCCCTTCGGCTTGAACCCGCATCTCAAAAACACATACACACTGCACTTACACAGACTGGGAGTTTCCGTTCTATGGCAAAGATTATTGCGTTTGATCAAGAAGCCCGCGAAGCGATCCGCCGCGGCGTGTCGAAGCTGGCGCGCGCGGTCAAGGTGACGCTCGGACCGAGGGGCCGCAACGTCATCCTCCAGAAGAGCTTTGGTAGCCCGACGGTGACCAAAGACGGCGTGACGGTCGCCAAGGAAATCGAACTGGAAGACGTCTACGAAAACATGGGCGCCCGCATGGTCCGCGAAGTGGCCAGCAAGACGAGCGACGTCGCAGGTGACGGCACCACCACCGCGACGGTGATGGCTGAAGCGATCTTCAACGAAGGTCTCAAGGCCGTTGTCGCCGGCGTCAACCCGATCCAAATGAAGAGCGGTATCGAGCGCGCGGTGGCTGACATCACCGAGAAGCTCCAAAGCATGAAGATCAAGATCCGCGACAAGAGCGAAATGGCCAACGTCGCCACGATCGCCGCCAACAACGATCGCGAAATCGGTAACCTCCTGGCCGACGCCATGGAGAAGGTCGGCAAGGACGGCGTCGTCACCGTCGACGAAGGCAAGAGCCTGCACACCGAACTGGAATTCGTCGAAGGCATGCAGTTCGACCGCGGCTATCTGTCGCCGTACTTCGTCAGCGACATGAGCAGCATGGAAGCGGTTCTCGAAGAGCCCTACGTGCTGGTCTTCGAAAAGAAGATCTCGAACATCAAAGACCTGGTGCCGCTGCTCGAGCAAGTCGTTCAGCAGGGCAAGCCGCTGCTGATCATCGCTGAAGACGTCGACGGCGAGGCTCTGGCCACGCTGGTCATCAACCGCCTCCGCGGCACGCTCAACATCTGCGCCGTGAAAGCTCCTGGCTACGGCGATCGCCGCAAGGCCATGATGGAAGACATCGCGATCCTGACCGGCGGCGAAGCGATCTTCGAAGCTCTCGGCACCAAGCTCGAGTCGGTCACGCTGGCTCAACTCGGCCGCGCCAAGAAGGTCATCGTCGACAAGGACAACACGACGATCATCGAAGGCGCCGGCAAGAGCGGCGACATCAAGGCGCGCATCGATCAGATCCGTCGCGAAATCGAAAACACCAGCAGCGACTATGACCGCGAGAAGCTCGACGAGCGTCTGGCCAAGCTGGCCGGCGGCGTGGCGAAGGTCAACGTCGGAGCTGCGACCGAAAGCGAAATGAAGGAGAAGAAGGCTCGCGTTGAAGACGCTCTGCACGCCACGCGTGCGGCCGTCGAAGAAGGCATTCTCCCCGGGGGCGGCGTCGCGCTGCTCCGCGCCAGCAGCAGCCTGAAGGCCGCTGAAGGACTGAGCCACGACGAGCAAGTCGGCTACAACATCGTCCTTCGCGCTTGCCGCGCTCCGCTGATGATGATCAGCGAAAACGCGGGCAAGGACGGCGGCATCGTCTGCGAGAAGGTCGCCGAAGCCAAGGGCAACCAAGGTTACAACGCGCTGACCGACACCTACGAAGACATGGTCAAGGCCGGCGTCATCGACCCGACCAAGGTGACCCGCACCGCTCTGGCCAACGCAGCCAGCGTCGCCACGCTGCTGCTGACCAGCGACGCCCTGGTCGCCGAAAAGCCCACGGCCGACAAGGGCAAGAAGGGCCATTCGCACGACGACTACGACATGGACTAGTTCCATCACGCGGCGGGTTACCTCGTTCCCAGGCTCCGCCTGGGAACGCCCTATCTTGGAGGCTCCGCCTCCCAGCACCCGCCGTGAAGCCTGACCTTTGCGGCTGCCCCGGCGAGGCAGAGCCTCGAAGACGGTGCGTTCCCAGGCAGAGCCTGGGAACGAGTTTCCGGATGCGAGCGATAGAACACCCTAACCCCTTGGCTCGTCCCAAGGGGTTATTTTTTGCGCTTCGCAGGGCTATAATTGCACGCCACGCTGCGGCGCTGCCTTGAGGGCTAGCGGTGCGTACCCGTCCCGAGCGCCAGCGGCT
>JBQCEI010000612.1:0-2423 GCA_051960375.1 Aureliella sp.
ACGACGGCCCATGGCATTTCCCGCCCCGGAGGGGCCGGCGCAGAGGGCGCTGGGGTGCTACGCCGGCCCCTCCGGGGCGGAAATTTCTTGCGCTCTCGCATTCCCGGGGCTTCCGCCGGCTTCCGCCCCGGGCTACTGACGACGGCCCCTCCGGGGCGAACTGAGCCGCTGAGCTTTTGCGATGCGCAACGGTACTTCGCTGTAGCCAATGCACACCGACGATGTATTGTCGGACTCCGTGGCAGGTTCGTCCCTCGCTTACGCGTCGGGTTGCAAGAAGAGCCCACTCGTGTTGTCAGAGATGCGTTGCACAAAGCGATTCTGTAGTTGAGGCTATGATGTGGCTGGCCGTTGGACGACGAAGCATGAACTGCCACGCACTTGTACCAAGGAGACGACCGCGATGCCATTTGATCCCGAATACCACGATGAAGAACCGACGCGCGAGGAAATCGATCGCGGCACTGGGCTGGTGTTGCTGGAGTTCGGCGCGGCTTGGTGCGGCTACTGTCGCGGCACTGCGCCGATGGTCGAGGAATTGCTGACTGAGCATCCGGAGGTGCAGCATGTGCGGATCGCCGATGGGCGCGGCAAGCCGCTGGGCCGCTCCTTCCGCGTCAAGCTCTGGCCGACGCTGGTGCTCCTGCGCGATGGCAAGGTGGTATCGCAACTCGTCCGGCCGAGCGACGAGGCGATCCGCAAAGGATTTGCGGAGCTGTTGGCGAGCTGAATAGGAATGAACCACAAAGACACCAAGACACAAAGGAGCGGTACACTAGCAGAGATTCTGCAAAACTTTTCCTTATCCCGGAGCGCCCCGCTCGTCTCATGTCGCTGCCGATCGTCGTACTGAACCAGGATGAAAAGTGGGATTGCCATCAGTGCGGCTTCTGTTGCCGCGGCAGCTTGATTCCGTTGAGCGAAGAAGATCTCGCTCGGCTGCGCAGTCAGGAATGGGAGGAGGAGCCCGAACTGCGAAACACTCGAATTGTCGTTCGCAGTCGAGGCTCTTCCAGCGCGTTTCGGTTAGCGCACCGCTCGGACGGCAGCTGCGTTTTTCTCGACGAAAAAGGGCTGTGCCGCATCCATTCCAAATTCGGCAAGGAAGCCAAGCCGACCCCCTGCCAGACGTTTCCTCTGCAGCTCATCCCGCACGAGAAGCAAGCCGTGCTGACGCTTCGGCGAGCTTGCCCGTCGGCGGCGGCAGATCGAGGCAGCCCGACATCGACGCAGCTTCCCTTCATCAAGCAACTCGTCCGCGACCAGCGTCTACAGGCTGAGTCGATCGCGCCGCCGCTGCTGAAAGCCGGTGAGGCTCGACCGTGGAAGACTGTCCGCGCCGTGCTCGAGTCGGCGGGCGGTCTGCTGCGCGACCCGCGGTATCCGCCGGTGCGGCGGCTGGTGCACGTGCTGCAGTTTGCCGACTTGCTGGCCAAGGCGAAGACGAAACGCCTGAGCGACCAGCAGGTCGTCGAGTTGGCTCGGACGTTGGCCGAGCTGGCCCCCGAGGAATCGAAGCCGTTCTTCGAGGATCGGCGGTCGCCGAAGAACTATTCGAAAGTCATGTTCCGCCTGATGGCGATCGACTGCGCCCGACTCCATCCGCAAGCGGTGCACCGATCGACATGGCTGGCGCGGTATCAGTTGATGACGACCGCTTGGAAGATCGTGCGCGGGACGGGGCGAACGCCCGCGGTCGAGAAAGCCTTTGCGGCGGTAAACTTTGAAGAGCTCGAAAAGCCCTCCGGGCCGCTTTCGCCGGAGATCTATCAGCCGCTCGCGCGGTTCATCGAGACGACCTCGGCGTCGTTCCTCTATGCGATTGCCGATCGCCAAGGCTGGTCAGTGGTCGAGAGCATCCGCGGCCTCGCCCTGCTCTTCCCCGTCGGCCTTTGGCTGCTGCGGTGGGCCTCTCAGGGCCGCGAACCGACGACCGAAGATATGGTTCATATCATTGTGGCGCTCGATCGCAGCCAAGGCTACCGCCCCCACAGCGGCACCGCCCATCGGCTGCGACTCACCACGCTCGGCTACGGCGGAGAACTCGAACGGTTGGTCGCCTGGTATGCGCGCTGAGCCAACCCAGGATTGCCATAGCGCCTTTTTGCAACACCATTCACAAGCCTTGAAGTTTCATTGTTTTTATCAAGGGCATATCACAACGTTTTGTTTGGAATGCGGAAACGGTGGGGAGTTTAATTCGATTCAGAGTCGCGTCCCCCGTGAAACCTGGCACTTGTGTCCATATCGACCAACACATCGTTTGTAACCCGACGCGTAAGCGAGGGACGCTCTCCGCCATAATGCCCAACACCCCAAGCTTCTGAAGCCCCTCACCCCCAGCCCCTCTCCCCGAAGCGGGGCGAGGGGAGAGAAGAATTTCATAGGGCGATCGCAGCGCTCTCTTCTTCTCCCCCTCGCCC
>JBQCEI010000613.1:0-3519 GCA_051960375.1 Aureliella sp.
GCTAGGGCATGCACGAAACATGAACAGTCTCCCCCTCGCCCCGCTTCGGGGAGAGGGGGCCGGGGGGTGAGGGGTAAGCAGCGGGTAGAAGCCTGACCCGATGCGCTTCGGTAGCAATCCAAGCCAGCCCGGCAATTCTCGGCACTACAAACGCAAACCGCCGCGCTAGTGGGACCAGCGCGGCGTTGGATTGTTCATGTCGATTCAAGAGCCCAGAGGCGGCTTACCGAAGCAGCGACAGCACGTTCTGTGGCGCCTGGTTGGCCAGCTGCAGCACTTGCGTGCCCGACTGCACCAGAATTTGAGCTCGCGTCAGATTGGCGCTTTCACGAGCAAAGTCGGCGTCGCGAATCGAGCTCTGAGCTTCGTTGAGGTTGTTGAGCGTTTCGGTCAGCGAGACCGTGTTGCTCTCGAGCGTCGTTCGCTGGAAAGCACCCAAGCGACCACGGAGCGTCGTCACCTTGCCGATCACGTCGTTGATCACCTGCGAAGCGCCGGTGATGTCGTTGACCAGCGACTTGGAACCGCCGGAGGCCAGTTCGTACAGGCGACCGTTGGCGCTGCCGAGCTTAGCCGTGTTCAAGCTGCCGATACCCAGGCGAGCTTGCTGGTTGCTCACGACGTCGGGGCCGAGCTGGAACTGGGCGCCGCCGCCGGTGATGTCGAAGTTGACTGCCGTGCTCGAGCCGTCGGCGACGGTGAGCGACATGTCGAGGGCTGCGGTGTTGACCGACAGCGTATTGCCGTCACCGGTCGCGGCAAAGCCGTTGACAGTGGCTTCGATGTCGGTACCGGTGGCACGGGCAGCGCTCAGGCCGCTGGCAAACTTGCCGCCGGCTCCTTCGCTGATCACCTCGACCGCCACGTTCTGTTTCGAACCGTAGGCGGTGCTGTTCAGCCGCAAGGTGCCAGCTTCATTGACCGCTTCGACGCCCGTGGCATCTTTGACCAGGTTGATCGACTGGACGACATTGTCGATCGACGCGCCCGCTTTGAAGTTGAACACTTCCGAACCCGAGCCGCCGGTCAGCTGCACGACCAGGTCGGCTGCCAAACCGCCGCCCTGGCTGCCACCGGTCATGTTGACGACCGTCGGAGCTGTGTCGTTGTCGATGTCGTAGGTGCCGTCACCGTCGTTGGTGGTGATGCTGGCCGAGTAACCGTCGAGCGAGTTGATCGCGTCTTTGATCGTCGAAACCTGGACGGTGCCGGTGTTGCGAATCTTGACGACGATGTTGCCCGAGTTGTCCAGCGAGGCTTGGGCAGTGCCCGCAGCGATCGAGTTGTCCTGGACGACCGAGATGTTCTTGTCGAAGGCGGACGACGCATCGTCGGCCGTCACCGTGATGACGTCGTTTACCGTCGCATCGGTACCACCGCTCAGCGTGGCGGCATTGGTGCCGATGTCGCTGGCGCTGAACAGCGAGGTGCCGTTGAGGACCGTGCCGGCTTGGAAGGTGTTGTCGGTGTTGATCGCGCTGACGACGTCGTTGACTGTCGCGCCGGTGGCGACCGTAACCGTCAACTCGTTGGTGGTCGCATTATAAGCCGCGGCAGTTGTCGCGCCCGAGGCAAACTTCACGACCGTGCTGTTGCCTTTGGCGCCGTCAGCAGCGCCGCCGTTCACAGCCGTCAGTGAGAACTGACCGGCCGCGACTGGGTCGGTACCGCCGGCCAGCGGCGTGGCTAGCGTGCCGTTGTCCGCGGTGCTGTACTTGTAGGTGCCGTTGGTCGTGTTAGACGCGAGGAACGTCGAGCCGACGTCGGTGTTGATCGCGTTGGTGATGTCGGCGATCGTGGCCCCGGCAGCAACCGTAACGGTCAACTGGTTGTTGGTGGCATCGTAGGCAGCGCCCGTGGTCGCACCGGCGGTCAAGACCACGTTGGTCGCGTTGCCGACCGTACCGTCGGCTGCTCCGCCGTTGACGGCGGTCAAGTCGAACGTGGCCGCAGCTGTCGTGTCGGTACCGCCCGAGAGCACACCGGTGTAACCGCCCGTGTCGCCTGATGCGACCGTGGTGGCGTTACCACCGCTGAAGGTGAAGTTGCTGCTCAGGCCGGCGACACCGGCCAGAGCCGTGGCAACCGCCGTACCGGCCAAGCCTTGCTCGATCGTCAAGTTCAAGGTGTTTGACGAAGCATCGTAGGTGCCGGTCGTGCCACCGGAAGTCGCCGTGGTGGTGACGACGATGTTGACGCTGTTGCCGGCGGTACCGTCCAGCGAGCTGCCGTCGTTGACGGCGATGTCGAAGTTTGCGCCGCCAGTGAGCGTCAGCGTACCCGACGCTTCGGCGTTCGGCGTGTAAGAGTTGCCCAGCGAAATGTTGCCTGTGGCCGACGCGCCGACGGTGTAGGCGTTGGCCAGCGAGACCGTACCGGTCGCTTCGACAGCCGGATCGGGCGTGCCGAAGCTGATCGTGCCGGTCGACTTGGTGGCAGTGCCCGAGGGGTCGATGCCGGTGTTGGTGACCGAGGCTTTGGTGGCCGCCTGCGAGATGTTTACGTTGACCGAAACCGAGCCGGCAGCGCCGAGGTTGGCCTGGTTGATGTTCAGGTCTTGAACCGTGTTGTAGCCGGTGCCCGACTTAGTGATGAAGTCGAGGCTGCCGTCGAGCAAGCGTCGGCCTTGGAAGGTGGTCGTCTGGGCGATGCGGTTGATCGCTTCGAGCGACGAGTCGACTTGGAGCTGATTAGCGGCGATTTCGTCGTCGCTCAGAGCGCCCTTGTTGGCCGCTTCGGTGACCAGGCCGCGAACGTCGTTGAGCAGGCTGCTGACCTGCCCCAGGGCGCTGTCGGCAGTCGCGATGATTTGGTTGGCGCGCTGTGTGTTGGAGAGCGCTTTGTTGATGCTGGTGATGTCGCTGCGAAGCGATTCGCTGGCGATCAAGCCTGCCGGGTCGTCTTTGCCCGTGTTGATCCGCAAACCGGTGCTCAAACGCGTCAGAGCGGTCTGCAAGTCGTTCTGGGTCCGCGACAGTCGCGTCTGCGCCACAAGAGAGTTGACGTTCGTGTTAATTCTGGTCATGTGTATTCCCCAAGGATTGGTTTAAAAAAACGTGCATTGACGCGTAGTCAAGGCCGCTTGGGAGCCTGTGCCGCTTGCAAATAAAGGGCTGCTCACCAACCTACGTGCCTTGGCGCATGTGACTCTCTGGGTTGCCATCGCCTCACAACGACCGCTCTTCGGGCTCAGCGGCCGAAGGGATGGTTCCCTTGCAGCGTCGTTCCCGAAAGTCACAGTGGAGTTCCGCCAATCCAGTCGATGCCCGTCTTGTGGACTCTCGCAACTGTAGCATCGAGATTTCTGCACGCGCATTTGAAACAAACCACGAAATCGTGTGTTTGTGCCAAAAGTTCAGCTGTGCAAGTAGCCATAAAACGCGCAGCCGATCCAACCGGAAAATTTTGACTCGGGCTCCAGGTTTGCCTCGCCTGCCCAGGGTGGGGTTTCACCGCGGAGGGAAAGGAAAAAACAAAGGTGAAACACCATATACCACCAAACCCCAAACACACCGGGAA
>JBQCEI010000614.1:0-2712 GCA_051960375.1 Aureliella sp.
CAGCTACCCGCCCCCAGCCTGCAGCGGGCCCCCCGGCCGCGGGGAGGCGCCGGCAACGCTGCCAGTACGACAGGGTCGTCGACATGGGGACACCATGTTCCAGCGCGGCCAGCTGGACCATGGAACATGCACGAGTGGTATGCGGTAATGCTCGGCGTCTGCAGAAAGTTACTGCGCCTAGATATGGTGTGAAACTTCATGGTCCTGCAAATCCCTCATTCCAATGCTTTGCCAAGTCAGTTCGCCAACCCGCCCGGCGCTCATAAAAGGGGGCAGGACTCTTTTTCCAATCTACAAGCCCGTTCAAGCCGATTTCGGGCAGCTTGACGGCGCAGCGATGGGTCGGAAAGTGCTCAAAAAGAGTCCTGACCCCTTTTCCTTCGGCCCAGTGTGTTCCGGGACGCATCGCGATGGTACATTGTTCGCCGGGGATTCCGCTACTAGCTTGTCGAAGAGTCCCCCGCTGTTACCGTTTCACAACAGGAGCCAGGGTCGATGAGTGCGAGTCGGTTGCTTCGTTCGTTCCAAGCCGTGGGCTCCCGCTGGCAAACCCTTTCGGTGTGCTGGTTTCGCTTAGCACTGGCATTGGGCTGTCTCCTGTCGACCGCGCCGCTGCACGCGGCCGATAAGCCCGTCAAGGTCTTCATTTTGGCGGGGCAGTCGAACATGGAAGGGCATGGGTTCGTCGCCGCCGACTCCGAGCGGAACGGAGGCAAGGGGAGTCTGGAGTACGTCGCCAAGCAGCCGGGCACGGCCGAGCGTTTCAAGCACCTGCTCGCCCCCGACGGCAAGTGGGTCGTGCGAGATGATGTCTGGATCGCTTACTTAGATCGCAAAGGAAAGCTGACCGCCGGCTTTGGAGTGAAGGACGATCGCATCGGCCCGGAACTCGGTTTCGGCTGGGTGATCGGCGATGCCTTTGAAGAGCCGGTGCTGATCATCAAGCTCGCTTGGGGCGGCAAGAGTTTGGCAAAGGACTTTCGCCCGCCGAGTTCGGGCGGGGAGGTCGGGCCGTATTACAAGGAGATCGTCGACCGCACGCGAGCCTTGCTCAAAGACTTTAAAAAGGAGTTCCCGGAGCTGGGCGATCGCGAGTGCAAGCTGGCCGGGTTCGGTTGGCATCAAGGTTGGAACGACCGTATCAATCAAGCGTTCAACGATGAATACGAGAAGAATCTAGCCAACTTCATCCGCGACATCCGCACGGATTTGAATGCGCCGCAGTTGCCCTTTGTCATCGCCGAGACCGGTATGACCGGCCCTGAAGAAAAACATCCGCGAGCGCTGGCGCTGATGGAAGCTCAGGCAGCCGTCGCCCAGCACGACGAGTTCAAGGGAAACGTAGCCTTTGTAGGCACGCGCGCCTTCTGGCGGCCGGAGGATCAGTCGCCGACCAAGCAGGGCTACCACTGGAACAGCAACGCCGAAACCTACTACCTCATCGGTGAAGCCATGGGCGAGGCGATGAAGCAGCTGTGCGAGCACCAGTCTCACAAGTAAGCCTCCGCCACGACGGGGCTTAAAAACATTGCCAGAAGCGAGAGATCCTTCCATGTCGAACTTGTTCCGATACCGATTGTGCTTGGCGGCGAGTCTGGCGCTCTACGCGCTCTGCGCGTTCTGCAGTTCGCCTCGAGCCGATGGCGCCGACAACAACGCAGCTCCCCAGAAAGCGGAGATGGCCGGCTACTTGCTCGTCCCGCATAGCAAGGCCGACGCGCAGTACAACGCCGGCTTCTCGATGTATGTCGCAGCCTGGCCGCTGCTGAAAAACTACCCCGGCCAAGAGTTTCAAAGCGGGCTGTTCGGCACCTGGATGTTCGCTCAGCTCGATGGGCCGAAGCCGGAGAAAATGTACTCCGACATCGAAGGTGGACTCGGCTGGTGGCGCGACACCCGCTTCGCCACCGAAACGCCCAAGTTCATCATGGGAGGAGTAGCTCTCAACTTTGTCGAGTGGGCCAACGGCCCAGGCGCGGGCAAGGGACGCAACTGGCAAAAGCCCGCCGGCCACTACGCCATCGCTCAGCTCAGCCCGTGGGTGCTGTGGCCTCCCGACGGCTTGAACCTCAAGCAAGGAACGTCAGGCGAGTTGGTCGGATACGGCTATCTGCCGCTGCCACTGACGAAGGCCAAGCAGACAACGGCCGGCAAGGACGTACCGACCGGCAACCATTGCTGGACGCTGTTCCTTAATACCGGCAACTTCAAAGGTCCGGTGACCTTCTTCCTCCCGTATTTCTGGTCGCGACCGACGATCGACAATCCGAAGCTCGCCGGCATGTTCCTCGACTCGCGGCCGTCCGACCCGAACCGGGCGGTGCAGATGGAGACCCAGCACATCCCTGCCTTCATCAATCGCGACGCCCAAGGCGAGACCTATGCGCGCGTCGCACCGACACGCTTTCCTGGAAAAGCCCAAATGGAAGCGCCGCTCATCCACCGCATGACCGTTTACAGCAAGGCAGCGCTATGGGACGACGTAGAAGCATGGTTCGACGGCGGCAGCGAAGCTTCTGGCCAGATCGACGCGCAGGCGGCTGCCGTGCAGACTTTCGACGGGAAGGGGGGAGCGACTTGGCGGATCTACCCGCCCAGCGCCGATCGCGACGAGCGCGCGCCGCTGGCATGGAGTTCGTTCGCCACGCCGGTCGCTCTCGATGACGTCACTTATGGTTACAAGTGGTCGCCCGAAGCGGTGCATGCCGAGGA
>JBQCEI010000615.1:0-4092 GCA_051960375.1 Aureliella sp.
GTCGAACAGGCGGAAGTGGAATTCTTCGCCGGCGATCAATCGCTGGGACTGGTCAACACCGACCACGAAGGCTGGGTGCGTCTGCGTTTGGTCCCCGGCGAGTACGCGGTCAAGATCCGCGCGGTCGGACGCGAGTCGCGCGAGCACTCGGTCAAGCTGTCGGACAAGCCAGTGTCGGAATCGCTCACGCTCGGCGCGGCGACGCGCGTCAAAGCCCGCATCACCGATGAAGCGGGTAAGCCGATCGCCGCGAAGTTGCAGTTCGTCGGCCAGGATCAAGCCGAATCCCCGAACTTCGGTCCCGATTCGGGCGATTTCGGCGTGCGCAACTTGCTCTACACGGCCAGCGGCAATGCATCGCAGCCGATCGCGCCGGGAACGTACCGCGTCATCATCAGCCATGGCCCCGAGTACGATGCGGTGACCGAGACGATCACGCTCAAGCCCGGCCAAGTGGCACAGGTCAATGATAAGCTGCTGCGATCGGTCGATACGCGCGGCTGGATCAGTGGTGAATTCCACAGCCACAGCACTCCCTCGGGCGACAACGTCGCCAGCCAGCTCGGTCGCGTGCTAAACCTGCTGGCCGAACATCTCGAGTTCGCTCCGTGCACCGAACACAATCGCATCGATACTTACGATGATCAGCTCTCGTTGCTGAAAGCCACCAAGCAAATGGCAACTTGCTCGGGGATGGAGCTGACCGGCGCGCTGTTGCCGGTGAATCATCAAAACGCATTCCCGCTGCATCGCCATCCGCATGTTCAAGACGGCGGTGGTCCGGCGTCGAGCACCGATCCGATTGCTCAGATCGAGCGCCTGGCGATGTGGGATAACAAGAGCGACAAGGTGGTGCAGATGAACCACCCGAACATTCCGCAGATCCTGGGCGATCGCGACAAGGACGGCACGCCCGACGAAGGCTTCCGCAAGATGTTCGATTTCGTCGATGTCGTCGAAGTCGATCCGCTGCAAGGCATCTTCACGCCGCCGGCGCCGAACCTGCCGCCGCGCGATCAAGGCAAGAATCCGGTGTTCCACTGGATGCAGCTGCTCAACCTCGGCTATCACATGCCGGGCGTCGTGAACACCGACGCACACTACAACTGGCATGGTTCGGGTTGGCTGCGAAACTACATCGCCAGCTCGCAAGACGATCCGGCTAAGGTCACGACCGAAGAGATGATCGCGGCGATCCAAGCTGGCAACATGGTGATGACGACCGCGCCATTTATGGAGGTCGAACTGCGAGCTCCCATCGGCGGCCAGCCGCGCAAGTTCATCAGCGGCGATCATGTCGCTCTGGGGGACGGGGCGGCCAAGCTGTGGATTCGCGTCCAGTGCGCCAACTGGTACGACATCAACCGCGTGCAGCTGTTCGCCAACGGCCGACCGCTATCGGATTTGAACTTCACCCGCGCCACGCATCCGCAGATGTTCCGCAGCGGCACCGTCCGCTACGAAGCCGAGATCGACTTGCCGAAGTTCCCAGAGGACACGTATGTCATCGTGGCGTCGATCGGCGAAGGGCTGACCCTCGGCGAGGTCATGGGAGCCGAACGCGGTCAATTGCCGCCGGTCGCGATCTCCAATCCTATTTACGTCGACGTCGATGGCGGTAAATTCAAACCCAACGGCGATAACCTGGGAGTGCCTTTCATGCTGCCGCGCGGCGCCGGCACTTCGGATCGCCAGACTTTGACCGACGAGTAACCACCTTTGTCCACGCAACCCGAGCCCGTGGCGGCTGTCCTTTCCGCAATTCCTCATCGGCCGCCGATGTTGCTGGTGGATGCAATTGTCCAGCAAGAGTCGGATCGGATCGTCTGCACCAAGACGTTCCGGTCCGACGAATTCTTCCTCCAAGGGCATTTTCCGGGCTTTCCGCTGGTGCCCGGCGTCATCCTCTGCGAATGCGCTCTGCAGGCCGGCGCGATTCTGCTGAGCGGGAAGATGACGGGCACCGCCTTGGTGCCGGTCGCCACGCGGCTGGACAACGTCAAGTTCAAGCAGATGGTCCGGCCCGGCGACACGGTGCAGATCGAAGCGACGCTCACCGAAACCGTCTCGACGGCTTATTTCATGACGGGCAAAGTCACTTGCAATGGCAAGCTCGCCGTGCGGCTCGACTTTGCGTGTACCGTTGCCCAGCCGCCTGCATGAGTTTTTACCGCGGAGCAGGATCTTGTAACCCGACGCGTAAGCGAGGGACGAACCCGCCGGGAAGGTTTTTGATACTTTTTTAACGCAGAGACGCAGAGAGAAAAACGCAGAGGGCGCAGAGGAGATGCCTTTTCTCCGCGCACTCCGCGTCCTCCGCGGTAAAAACCGAGCGTGGGAAACCTTCAAGCCGCTGCGTCCCTCGCTTACGCGTCGGGTTATAAAAAACCCGGACTAGAAATGACCGATACTGATAGAAAGTTTTGCTGATGGATTTTTTGCAGTTGGCGGGGAAGCGCGTGCTGGTGTTGGGCGTGGCCAATCGCAAGAGCGTGGCTTATCGCATCGCGCAGGTCTTGCAAGAGAGCGGCGCTGAGGTCGTGTATGTCGTTCGCAGCCAGGAGCGCAAAGCTCAAGTTGCCAAACTGCTCGGCTCCGCGCCGGTGTACGTCTGCGATGTCGAACGTCAGAACGAGATCGATGCGCTGGCCGAACAACTAGCCAAGGACTTCGATGGCTTTCATGGCTTGGTCCACTCAATCGCGTTTGCCAGTTACGCCGACGGCATCAAGCCGTTCCACGAAACCGGTCGCCAGCAGTTCCTGCAAGCGGTCGACATCTCGTGCTACTCGCTGATCGCTCTGTCCAATGCGCTCAAGTCGCAGTTGGCTCAAGATGCGAGCGTGGTGACGATCAGTATCTCGACCACCCGCATGGCCAGCGAATCATACGGCTACATGGCTCCGGTGAAAGCCGCGCTCGATTCGTCGCTGGCATTTCTCACCAAGTCGTTCAGCTGCTTTTCGCACGTGCGGTTCAATGCCGTGGCAGCGGGACTCTTGAAGACCAGCGCCTCGGCGGGCATCCCGGGCTACGTCGACGCTTATCTATTCGCCGAGAAAGTCATCCCGCGCCATGAGGCTTTGCAGACCGACGAAGTGGCCAACGTAGCCGCCTTCCTGCTCAGCCCGCGCTCCTCGGGCATCACCGCCCAATCGCTCGTCGTCGACGCCGGCATGTCGATCAACTACTTTGACCAGGCCATCGTCAGCCAAATTGCCTCCGCCCCGTAGTCCACTTACTCGCTTTTTGCCGCGGATCTCCCCTGCGCTCTCTGCGTTCCTTATCTCTGCGTCTCTGCGTTAAAAACAGATGCAGTGACGCTTCTCGGCAGGTTCGTCCCTCGCTGACGCGTCGGGTTACATAGGACCGCGTTCTCCGCGGTTAAACTCTTCGGAACCCGCCCAACCGTCAAACTCCCCCAATTCCGCTTTAGCTAGAGCGGCTCGCGCGACGATATCGACTATGGGAAAGTCGATTTCGAGTTTTCGAAGAGCGCGTGTTATGCAAGCAAAACAAAAACTGTGGACGCTGCTGTTGGGCCTGCTGTGTTGCTTGGGTGGAGCGAAGGCGTTTGGCCTCGAACCACCGCCGGGCGGACTGGAGATTCCGCTCGATGCGCTCAAGCCGGAGCTCTCGCCGCCGGTCGTCACGGCGCTGGCCTCCAGCCGCGACGGCCAGTATCTGGCGGCGGCTGGCGACGATCACGTCATTCGCTTGATCGACGTCGCTCAAGGCCGCGTGCTGGGCAACTTCAGCGGACATACCGACTGGATTCAAACGCTCGTCTTTTCGGCCGATTCGAAACAGCTTTACTCCAGCGGCAACGACGGCCGCGTGCTCCGCTGGGAAGCGGGCCAGACCGAACCGGAAGAAGTGTTGCACCTACCCTATGCGGTGCGATGCCTGTCGCTTTCGACGCACAAACAACTGCTGGCGGTGGGTGGCTTCGGCCCCGATGTGGGCCTGTGGGATCTGCGGGAAAGCAAGTGGCACCTGAAATTCTCCTGTTCCTGCGGAGACCAACGTTGTGTAAGGTTCAGTCCCGATGGTGAACGCTTACTGTGCGGTGGTCGCGACGGTAAGGTGCGT